>NZ_JBEXXX010000008.1:0-244376 GCF_040630635.1 Streptomyces sp. NPDC005761
GCCGGGCCTTCGGGCCCGGCGCACCCCCGTTCCCGTCATCCGCCGTCGGTGAGATCCAGCGCCCGGAACGCCAGCCAGAGGTCGTAGCGGGCACTGGGCGACCGCAGGAGTGAACGCTGGAGCACGCTCTCCAGCCGGGTCAGCCGCTTGCGTGCCCCCGGTACGGAGATGCCCAGCGCCGTCGCGGTCGCGCCGAGTTGGGCCTCGTGCTCCAGCCAGGTGCGCAAGGTGGAGTACGAGGGGCCGGTGGCTGCCTCCGCGTCGCCCAGCGGCCGCAACTGCTGCGTCGCCCAGGATCGGACCGCCGGCAGGCGCAGGATCCCGTCCAGCGTGCGCACGCACTCAGGTGTGTGAACGGATCCCGGCGGGCCGACGGCCGGCCGGGCCGGGCGGGGCAGGGCGGGCGTGGCGCGGATGCTCAGGGCCAGGTCGAGCGCGGACTGGTCGGCGACCTTGTTCAGGTCCATGTCCAGCAGCTCGCCGATCAGCCGGAGTCGCGCGGCCAGCGTGTTGCGGTGGATCTTCAGGTGCTCGGTCGCGTGCGAGGAGAACGCCAGCCAGGAGGCCAGGGTCGCCGCGAGTTCCTGGCTGCCCGGGTCCTGGCCGCGGCGCGGCAGATGGGTGAGCAGGGGAGCCAGCAGCGCGTCCGCCCACCGGGCCCCCTCGGCACCGGTCACCAGGGCGAGTTCGGGAGCCGAGCCGAAGCGGGCATGGCGCTCCGGAAGCCCGCGGGCGACGGCGAGCGCGTGGAACGCCTGGCGGTAGGCGGTCGCCGTGTCGGCCAGTGCCGCGTCCTCGCTGATGCCGACGACGCAGTCGTCCACCACGGAGGCGACCTGCGGGCCGAGCCGACCGTCCGACTGCCCGGGCTCCGCGGGCACGACGAGGATCAGATGGCGCGCGTAGACCGGGCACCGCACGATCCAGGACCGCCCGCCGGAGAGGTCGGCGCAGATGCGGGCCACCTCGTCCCGGTCCCGGCCCGCGCACTCGACGACGCAGACCCTGACCGGGTCGGGCAGGCTGGGCTTCAGGGCGCCCGCGACCTGGTGTGCGATCGACAACTGGCCGGTCATCAGCAGGTGCAGCACCGCTTCCCGGCCGCGGGACTCCGCCAGGTCGACGCGGCGGCGTTTGCGCTCGACGGTTTCGGCCGCCCAGCACATGCTGAGCGGCAGGGCCGCGTCGGCAAGGAGCGTGGACAGCCCCTCGGGGAGCGGACGCCGGCCGACGACGGCGAGCACCGGCGCGGGAACGTCCGGCGGCGCGTCCAGGGAGTACAGCAGGGCGGTGTGCGCGCCCTTGTCGAAGGCGAGGGAGCGGGCCCCGAGCGCGGTCAGCTCCCTGGCGCCCTCGACCGCGAGGTCTGCCGATCCGATGCCTGAGGAGTCGGGCGCCCGGGCGACGCCGTGCAGAACGGTGCCGTCGCCGCCGAGCAGCCCCGCCCAGCCCTCCGCACGTCCCGATACCCAGCGCAGCAGTTCCTGCGAGCCGCCCGAGCGGGCCAGGCCGTGCATCCGTACGACGTCCTCCGCCCGCCTCCGCGCGTGCACTTCCGCGCCGCCCCCGTCCCCTGTTCCCGCCAAAACCGGAGTGCAGCGTACCGGTTCGGCTGTGCGAACTGATACCTCTGCCCGGCCACACAGTGCGAACTGAATCTGTCCCCCGCCTACCCCACCGCCTAGAGTCCGAACGCGGTTGCGGGCCTTTCGGGGGAGAGGTACGGGGGCGACGGCATCGGCTCACGGGGGTGGCCGCTGTCGTCGGCCGCAGCCGCCCTTCTGCCGGTTGTCAGTGGTGACTTGTAGCGTCGGGGAGACCGGGGACGGTCGGGCGCGAGGAGAGGTCACCACCATGGAGTTCCGGATCGAACGCGGCGAGCTCGCGGATGCCGTGGCCTGGGCAGCGAGGGTGCTGCCGACGCGGTCACCCGTTCCGGTGCTGGGTGGTCTGCTGCTGGAGACGGCGGACGGCCGGCTCAGCATCTCCGGCCTGGACTACGAGGCGTCCGCCCGCATCGAGGTGCCGGCCGAGACCGTACGGCCCGGCAAGGTGCTCGTCATGGGACGCCGGCTGCTGGACGTGTGCCGGGTGCTGCCCGAAGGGGCGGTGGAGTGCGCGGTCGAGGGGTCCCGGTTCACGGTGACGGGCAGCGGTGCGGGGTTCGGTCTGTCGGTGCTGCCGCTCGACGACTGTCCGGCGCTGCCGCCGTTGCCGGAGGTACTCGGAGCGGTCGACGGCCAGGAGTTCGCGAAGGCCGTCGCCGATGTGGCGGTGGCCGCGGGAAAGGATGACACCCTGCCGACGCTGACCGGGATCCGGCTGGGGCTCGACAAGGACCGGATGACCCTCGCCGCTACGGACCGGTACCGCTTCGCGGTCCGCAGCCTCGCGTGGAAGCCCACGGTGGCGGACGTCTCGGCCGACGTCGTCGTCTCGGCCCGCAGACTCACCGAGATCGCCCGCTCCTTCGGCCGGGCGGGCATGGTCAGCCTCGCGATGGACGGCGGCTCGGCCGGCTTCGAGCTCGCCGGGATGCGTACGACGGTGCGGCTGCTGGACGGCCGGCTGCCGCGCCACGACAAGCTGTTCGCGATGACGGATCCGTTCACGGCGGTCACCGACCGCGCGCCGCTGGTCGAGGCGGTGAAGCGGGTCTCGGTGGTGGCGGACGGGGACAGCCCGCTGCAACTCGCCTTCCGGCCCGACTCGGTGCTCCTCCAGGCGGGGTACGAGGACGACGTGGCGTCCCAGCGGCTGGCCGCGGAGCTGAGGGGTGCGGACGAGCTGACGGTCGCCTTCAACCCCTCCTATCTGATGGACGCGTTGGCCTCGTTCGACACCCCGGTCGTCCGGTTCGAACTGATGGGGCCGGGGCAGCGCGCCATGGTCACCGGGCACGCGGACCACGAGCGCGCGATGCGGCCGGACGGAGCCGGGCAGCCGGCTCACGAACATCTGCTGATGTCGGTCAAGCCGCTGGTCTGATGCGGCGCGGGCGGCCCGAGGCGGCTGGTCCGGCCCGTCGGTGTCAGCCGGACTTCGTGTACGTGAGCTTCTCGCCGGAGTCCGTGTTCAGGCGGCTCAGGGTGCCGTCCGGGAGCAGGGTGAGGGTGGTGGAGCTGCCGGGGGTGCAGGAGGTCATCGGTTCGCCCTCCGTCACCGTGGACGGGCCGATGCTGACCGGTTCGCCGTCGGACGGCTCGGTCGCGAGATCCGCCTGGAAGACGCAGCGGTAGGAGCCGCCGGTGTCCAGCGGCCCCTCTGCGGTGAGGGTGAGGACCGCGTCGCCCACCTGCCCCTGCTGGATGACGAGTTCACGGGTGGAATGGCCGGAGGCGTTGTCGATGCTGCCTGACCAGCTGCCCAGATACGCCTCCGGGACACTGCCGTCTCCGTTCGCGTCGTCGTCCCCGGTCCCGCCGTCGGCGCCGGGCGACGGATCCTGGGAACCGTCCGCGGAAGGGGAGTTGGAGGTGCCGTCCGACGGGGAGTGGTCGGCCGAACCGGTCGGGGAGGCCGTGGTGCTCGCGCCGCGGTCGTTCATGAGCGCGTACACGGACCCTCCCGCCCCGAGGGCGACGAGCACCGCGACGACGACGAGGGCCACGGTCGAGCCGGCGCCACGGCGCGCGGGCGGCTGGGCACCGGCCGGGTGGGGCCGGCCGTACGGGGGCGTGGGACCGAAGCCCGGCTGCTGCGGGTAGCCGTACGCGTAGCCCTGACCCGGGTGCGGCGGCTGCGGGAGGCCGTAACCCTGGCCCGGGTGGGGCTGGGCGGGCAGTTGAGGATAGCCGTACGGGGGAGAGAGCGTCCCGGGCGGCGGCGGCGGGGGTCCGGCCGGCGAGGCGGGGGGTGCGGGGGGCTCGGCCATGGCCGGGAGTCCGTGGTCATGGCCGGCCGCAGGGGGTGCCGGTGGTGCGGCTTCGGCGGACGCCGGTTCCGGCGACGCGTCCTGCGGGGGCACGGCGACGGGCGGCGTGCCGACCGGAGTGGTGGCGACCGTGGGCGCCTCGCCCGGCACGAGGTCCGTGGGTGCGGGGGCCTTCGGGACGGCGTCCATCGGGTCCTCGGAGTCCAGCAGGCCCACAGCGTGGCGGCCGAGTTGGGCGATGAGCGCGCCCGGCAGCCAGGGTTCGGCGGTGTCGCCCTCGTCCAGCCGCTCCAGGATCTCCTCCGTCGAGGGACGGGCCCCGGGATCCTTGTGCAGGCACTCCTGGATCAGCTCCACGAGATCGACCGGCACGCCGGTCAGGTCCGGGTCCTCCTGCGCGATCCGGAACAGCAGTGCGGGCACTCCACTGGTGGCCGCCCCGAACGGAAGACGCCCGGTCGAGGCGTACGCCAGCACCGCCCCCAGGCAGAACACGTCGCACGCCGTGGTCACGTGCTCGCCGCGCACCTGCTCGGGCGCCATGAAGCCGGGCGAGCCGACCAGCGCACCGGTGCGGGTGAGACCGCCGTCGGTGGCGGTGTCGAGCGCCCGGGCTATGCCGAAGTCGATGACGCGCGGGCCGTCGATCGTCAGCAGGATGTTGGAGGGCTTGAGGTCACGATGGATGAGCCCGGCGGCGTGGATGGCCCGCAGGGCGTGGGCGAGACCGGAGCCCAGGATGTGGACGGAGCGGTCGGGCAGTGGTCCGTACGCCCCCGGGGCCGGGCCTGGCGAGGTGCTCGCGCGCCCGGAGACGGTGGCCTGGAGTGAGGGGCCGGCGACGTATCCGGTGGCGACCCAGGGGACGGCGGCCTCGGTGTCGGCGTCCAGTACGGGGGCGGTCCAGGTGGAGCCGACCTGGCGGGCGGCCTGCACCTCCTGCCGGAACCGGGCGCGGAACTCGTGCTGTTGGGCCAGTTCCTCGCGGACGAGCTTGAGTGCGACCACGCGTCCGCGGTCGGAGCGGGCCAGGTACACCTGGCCCATGCCGCCCGCGCCGAGCCGGCCCAGCAGCCGGTAGGCGCCGATGCGTTGCGGATCGGTGGACCCGAGCTTCTCCATGGTGTGCAGTCCTCCCCCGTACGGCGACACACCGGACGGGGTCGAGAATAGCGGCGCGGGTCGCCCCGGTGGGGGCCGGTGGGCGGGGCCCGGCCGCCGGGGTGCGGGCGGCCGCGCCGTGTCGTCGCTCACCCGGCGTGCGGGGGCGATCGCCCCCGCCTCAAGGCGCGGGCGAGGACCTGGAGTCGGGCGCGTCCGGGAGCCCGAGGGTTTCCAGCGCCCGGCTCAGGCGCTCCAGTACCCGTACCGTCTCCGTGAACCCCTCGTCCCCCAACTCCCCGGCCAGGCGCCCCGCGAACTCCGCATGGCCCGGATTGATCCGGGACATCGCGGCGCGGCCCTCCTGCGTGGGGCGGAGCAGTTTCGCGCGGCGGTGAGCCGGGTTGGGGAGGTACTCCGCAAGGCCCTTGGCCACGAGCAGATCGGCGATGCGCTGCACGGCCTGCCGGGTGATGCCCATCGAGCGGGCGATTCCGGAGACCGGCAGCGGCTCGGTGATCACCGCGCCGAGCACCTGCCACCACGCGGCGGTCAGCCCGGCGGGAGCGGCCAGCCGCTCCGCCACGGAGAGGAACCGGCCGTTGAGGTGGAAGACCCCGAGGGCGGTCCGGCTCAGCCGGTCCTGGTCCGCGTGACTCATCCCTGCAGCACCTCGTACGCGCTCGCGTCCGAATCGTGGAAGAGCCGGTACCAGGCGTCGAGCTTCTTCTCGTCGTACACACCGAGTCGGGCGAAGACCTCGCGGGCGAAGGCGACCGGTTCGGTCGGCCCGGCGGTGATGAGGTCACCGTCGGTCACGGCGTCGGCGTCGATGTAGTGCGCGCCGCCCGCGTAACCCGTGCCCGCCAGGTAGAAGGAGACCGCGCTGGTGTGCGCTCGCCCGTCGAGCAGCCCCTCGCGGGCGAGGCCGGCCGTCGCCCCGCAGATCGCGGCGACCGGAACGCCCGCGTCCAGGAAGGTGCGCGCGGTGCGGGCGAAGGGGGCGAGCGTGTCGCCGGAATCCCAGAGCGCCGCCCCCGGCAGGATCAGCAGCGCGCTGTCCTCGGGGCGCAGCCCGGCGAGATCCAGGTCGGGACGGACGGTGAGCCCGCCCATGCTGGTGACGGGACCGGTGGTGGGGCCGACCGTCCGGACCGTGAAGCCGTTCTGGGCGAGGTGGGCGGTCGTGTGCCCGGTCTCCCAGTCGGCGTACGTGTCGTACACGGCCAGGTGTGCGGTCCTGCGGGTCATGACGGCCTCCTCGGTGGGAAGAACGCTTATGACAACATCCTGTCGAATCGACAGCATGTTGTCAACTGCTCGGGGGCGCGGCGACCCGACACCCTGCCGAACCAGGCGGCCCACGCCATACAAGGTGGCCATACCGGGCGCCGCCCGCCGCCGCCTACGCTCGTCGCATGACCCCTCATCCCCCTGTCGACTCCGCCGCCGGCGCGGCCGTCAAGGCCGCCGACCGCGCGCACGTGTTCCACTCCTGGTCCGCCCAGGGCCTGATCGACCCGCTCGCCGTCGCCGGCGCCGAGGGGTCGTACTTCTGGGACTACGACGGCAACCGCTACCTGGACTTCACCAGCGGCCTCGTCTTCACCAACATCGGGTACCAGCACCCCACCGTCGTCGCCGCGATCCAGGAGCAGGCGGCGAAGATGACGACCTTCGCGCCCGCCTTCGCGATCGAGTCGCGCTCCGAGGCCGCACGCCTCATCGCCGAGCGCACCCCCGGCGACCTGGACAAGATCTTCTTCACCAACGGTGGTGCCGAGGCCGTCGAGAACGCCGTCCGGATGGCCCGTCTGCACACAGGCCGTACGAAGGTGCTGTCCGCATACCGCTCGTACCACGGCGCCACCTCCACCGCGATCAACCTGACCGGCGACCCGCGCCGTTGGGCGTCCGACAACGGCTCGGCGGGCGTCGTCCGCTTCTGGGCCCCGTTCCTCTACCGCTCGCCGTTCTACGCACAGACCGAGGCGGAGGAGTGCGCCCGCGCGCTCCAGCACCTGGAGGACACCCTCGCCTACGAGGGCCCGTCGACCATCGCCGCGATCATCCTGGAGACGATCCCGGGCACGGCCGGCATCATGACGCCGCCGCCCGGCTACCTCGCCGGTGTCCGCGAGATCTGCGACCGGTACGGCATCGTCTTCGTCCTCGACGAGGTCATGGCCGGCTTCGGGCGCACCGGCAAGTGGTTCGCCGCCGAGCACTTCGACGTCACGCCCGACCTGATGACCTTCGCCAAGGGCGTCAACTCCGGGTACGTCCCGCTCGGCGGAGTCGCCATCTCCGCCGAGATCGCCGCCACCTTCGAGACCCGCCCCTACCCGGGCGGACTCACCTACTCCGGCCACCCGCTGGCCTGCGCCGCCGCCGTCGCCACCATCCACGTGATGGAGGACGAGAAGGTCGTCGAGAACGCCGCCCACATCGGTGAGAGCGTCCTCGGCCCCGGTCTGCGCGAACTCGCCGAGACGCACCCGTCGGTCGGGGAGGTCCGCGGTCTCGGCGCGTTCTGGGCGCTGGAGCTGGTCCGCAACAAGGAGACCCGTGAACCGCTGGTCCCGTACAACGCGACGGGCGAGGCCAACGCGCCGATGGCCGCCTTCGGTGCCGCCGCGAAGAAGAACGGCCTGTGGCCCTTCATCAACATGAACCGCACGCACGCCGTTCCTGCCTGCAACGTCACCGAGGCCGAGGCCAAGGAGGGCCTGGCCGCTCTCGACGCCGCGCTGTCCGTGGCCGACGAGCACACCGCGTAACGCTGTGCGCCCCTCCCCACGGCCTCGTCTAAGGTGACCCGAGGCCGAAACAGGGAGGGGCGCCATGCGCGCGAGCGGAGCTGTCACACGCAGTACGCTGCGGCAGCAGATCGCGGACGCGCTGCGTGACGAGGTGCTCGCCGGGCGTTTGCAGCCGGGACGGGAGTTCACCGTCAAGCAGATCGCCGAGCAGTACGGGGTCTCCGCGACGCCCGTTCGCGAGGCCCTCTTCGACCTCTCCGCGCAGGGCCTTCTCGAATCCGACCAGCACCGCGGGTTCCGGGTCCACGAGTTCACCGTGGCGGACTACCGCGCGATGGTGGAGGCCCGCACCCTGGTGA
The DNA here is from genome assembly GCF_040630635.1 of Streptomyces sp. NPDC005761. NCBI lineage: Bacteria > Bacillati > Actinomycetota > Actinomycetes > Kitasatosporales > Streptomycetaceae > Streptomyces > Streptomyces sp. NPDC005761. Next base: position 8,097 of record NZ_JBEXXX010000008.1, read on the forward strand.
TGGACGGGGTGATCCGGGACGTCTTCCACGGGCCGGCCCCCGCCGGTGCGCGGCAGACCGCCTACCGGGACGCGCTCGTCTCCGTACGCCGCCGGGCCGAGGAGGCCTCCCGTGCGGCCCGCGGGGGCGACCTGGACATCCTCATCGGCTACGACCTGCGCTTCTGGCGCGAGCTGGGCGCCCTGGTCGGCAACAGCTACATCACCGACTTCCTCCACCGGCTGCGGGTCCAGGCGTGGGTGTTCGCCGTGCCGTACCTGCGCGGTGACGCGGACATGCGGGACTGGCTCTGGAACGGGCACCCCGACCTCGTCGCCGCGATCTCGCTCCGCGACCGCCAGGCGCTGCGTGCGGCGGTCGAGGACTACAACAACCACGCGCTGAGCTGGGCGGACCGGCTGGCTGCCGGGGACCGGGCGCGTACGGAACACCCCCCTCGGACGGACGGGCCCGACGGACCCGCGGACCGGGCACGTCCGAAGCCCTGAGCCCGGCGCACCGGCTGGCGGGCCGGGACGAGCCGGTCCTGATGGGCCACTGTCCGCGACGTCCCGACCGCATTACGCTGTCCCGACCATCGCACCACCGCACGCATCCCCGCATGAGAGCGAGACTTCGTGGCCTGTGACCTGTGGCTGGTCCCCCTCGTCGATGTGCTGTGCCACAGCCCCGACAACCCCTTCGCCGAAGAGATAGCCGTCTACGACAAAGCGCTCGGCGAGGCAGGGCTGCCGCCCGTGCCCGTCTACGCGTACATGCCCGGGCTGACCGGTGACGTGGCCCCGGTCGCGGGCTTCGACTACGACGCGCTGCACTTCCTGCGCCGCGCCTACCTCCTCCACCTCAGCGGCCTCGCCGTCTCCCCCGTCGATGAACTGGGCGGGGACTACGAGCAGTTGCTGGAGATGTTCGAGCCGACCGCCCAGCAGTCGCACCTGGTGTGGCACTACGACCACGCCGGCGCGTACGTCCCCGTGGACTTCGCCGTGCCGCTGTCCACCGACGCCCTGCTGGAGGGCGGCGGTCCGCTGGGCTCGGCACACGGACTGCTGCGGGAGCTGCAGTTCGTCGCCCCGTCCATCGGCATCGACCCGGCCAACCCGCCGCCCGCCCCGATGCCGCCCGCCGCGCCGACCTCACTGGAGGAACCGGCGATGCCGGTCCCGTACGACAGCAGTCCGTTCGCCCGGGAACGCCACGTCTGGCTCGGCCTGCACGCGGCGGTCACCCGCAGCCTCGCCCAGGGCTCGATGATCATCTTCAGCTGAGAGCCCGTCGGCCCCGTCCCCCGCGGTGTTCAACGGTGAACGGTCACCGCGGGGACTCCGGCGGCCGCTGCCGCGGCATGTTCGGCCGGCTCATCGACTGCAGCGGGAACCTTCCCGGCTGGGTGCCGGGCTCCGCGCGCCCGCCGCCCGAGCCGCCGGAGACCAGCGCCTGCATCCCCATCGGTGCGGGACCGGCCCGGAACTCCACCATCCAGTCCGCGGTCTCCGACCGTACGAGTTCCGTGATGTCCTCCGAGAAGCGCCGCAGCACCCCCAGACACCGTTCGGCCGCCTCGCTCGCCGTCCCCTCGGCCGGGCCGAGCACTTCGCGCACGCACTCCGACGCCCAGTCGAACTGGAGCACCTGGAGCCGCCGCTGCACGGCCTGAGCCGTGGCGAGATTCCTTATCCAGCCCGAGGTCAGTCCGAAGTACCGGTCGCACGCCATGCACGCGGCGCCCAGCAGCAGCGACAGGTACCCCCAGCCGGCCGCGCCGTGCAGCGCGCCCGTCAGGTCCAGCAGCGGCAGCGCGGCACCGGCGACCGCTCCGGCCGCGGTCCCCAGCCGCAGCGCCCTGGCGCCGCGCCGCTTCCACACCCGGTCGCCCAGATACCAGTCGGCGGTGCGCAGCGCGTCGGCCTCGACCCATCGGTACAGCTCGTCGAGCCGCTGGGCGGGTTCCCCCCAGTCGCCGAGCGGGAAAGGCGTCCCGGTCAGGTCTCTGCCCTGCGCCTCCCGGCTCCGAGTGCCGGAACCCGCACCGGAGGAAGTGGCCGGACCGGGCACACCGGATTCGTTGCGGGGCGGCCCCTCGGGCTGCATCTCCGGCTGACTCACCGGGGTACTCCTCTGCATGCTGCATAGCGACGCGTGTTCTCGACCGCGTACTCGACGATGGGCGGGTCTCTGCTCTCGGTGCACTCGCTGCTCACTGGCCCCGCTGCGACCCGCAGTCCCCCGTGCGTAACCTTGCGTGACGGGAGATGCGCGTGCGTGTACCGGGACGCACCCCTTCCTACCGCCGAATGGTGGGCCGTGGGGTCGAAATCGCGGTATTCCCGGGTGCACACGGCCTCTGGTCAGGTATAGGAGCCCTGCCGCAGTCCGCCGGAACTCACTCGAAAGAGTTGCTCGCCGACGGGTGGAGCGCGCCGACCGGGGAGCACGTAGGCTCGGCTTACCGAAACATTTGTCGTCGAAATGCCTGGAGTGACCGTGATTCCCGGTGGTGGGCAGCCCAACATGCAGCAGCTGCTGCAGCAGGCTCAGAAGATGCAGCAGGACCTCGCGCAGGCTCAGGAGGAGCTGGCCAGGACCGAGGTCGACGGCCAGGCGGGCGGTGGCCTGGTGAAGGCGACGGTCAACGGCTCCGGCGAACTGCGCGGCCTGGTGATCGATCCGAAGGCGGTGGACCCGGAGGACACCGAGACGCTCGCGGACCTCGTCGTGGCGGCGGTCCAGGCGGCGAACGAGAACGCCCAGCAGCTCCAGCAGGAGAAGCTGGGTCCGCTCACCCAGGGCCTGGGCGGCATGCCCGGCCTCCCCTTCTGAGCGCGGACATATCCAACACGGTACGCACCCCCTACGGTACGTACCACGACGCAGCAGCCGACCCGGCCCGAAAGGCGATCCGTTGTACGAAGGCGTGGTTCAGGACCTCATCGACGAGTTGGGCAGGCTGCCCGGCGTCGGTCCCAAGAGCGCGCAGCGGATCGCCTTCCACATCCTGCAGGCCGAGCCCACGGATGTGCGCCGTCTCGCCCATGCGCTGCTGGAGGTCAAGGACAAGGTCCGCTTCTGCGCCGTGTGCGGCAACGTGGCCCAGCAGGAGGAGTGCGGGATCTGCCGGGACCCGCGCCGCGACCGGACGGTCATCTGTGTGGTCGAGGAGCCGAAGGACGTCGTGGCGATCGAGCGGACCCGTGAGTTCCGGGGCCGGTACCACGTCCTGGGCGGCGCCATCAGCCCCATCGAGGGTGTCGGTCCCGACGATCTGCGCATCCGTGAGCTGCTGGCCCGTCTCGCCGACGGCTCCATCACCGAACTGATCCTGGCGACCGACCCCAACCTGGAGGGCGAGGCCACCGCGACGTACCTGGCGCGGATGGTCAAGCCGATGGGCCTGCGCGTCACCCGGCTGGCCAGCGGCCTGCCGGTGGGCGGCGACCTGGAGTACGCGGACGAGGTCACCCTCGGCCGCGCCTTCGAGGGGAGGCGCCTGCTCGATGTCTGATCCTCTTCCGGCCGTTCTCCTGCGGTCTCACGACGGCTTTACGTTCAGCGCCGTTATCTTCTACACACCGTCCGCGACCGTGCCCACGGGAGGTCTCCTCGATGTCTGATGCCACGCTGAACACTGTCACGCAGGACCCCGACGACTTCGCGGTCCAGATCGCCGACCAGATCAAGACGTTCATCGTCGCGGTCACCGAGGTGTCCAAGGTCGAGGAGCCGGAGGAAGCCGTCCCGGTGCTGCTCCTCCAGGTCTCCCAGCTCCTGCTGGCCGGCGGCCGGCTGGGCGCGTACGAGGACATCCTTCCCGACGAACGCTACGAGCCGGACCTGGGCGCCGAGCCGGACGCGGACGGCCTGCGCGAGCGGTTCGCGGCCCTGCTGGAGCCGATCGACGTCTACTCCGAGGTCTTCGACCCGTACGAGCCCCGCAAGGCCCCGGTCCCGGCGCGCATCTCCGACGACCTGGCCGACCTGGTCACGGACCTGCGCCACGGCCTGGCGCACTACGAGGAGGACCGCACCACCGAGGCTCTGTGGTGGTGGCAGTTCTCCTATTTCTCCAACTGGGGCTCCACCGCCTCCGCCACCCTGCGCGCGCTCCAGTCCCTGATCGCGCACATCCGGCTGAACCAGCCCCTTCAGGAGCTCGACGGCCTGGACACCGACCAGGACGCCGGTGACGACGACCTCGCCGAGGAGGCGGGTCGCGTCATGCTCGAGGAGATCGCGGGGCCGCTGGGGCTGCGTCCGGTCAAGTAGGGGCGCCTGCCGGGCGGGGCGCCTCGGGGGAGTCCGGGCACGCGCCTCTCCCGGCCTCCGCATTCTCCTTGGCGCTGGTCTCGGTACCGGCCCCTCCCTGGCACGCGCTTCTCCTGGCACCCGCTTCTCCCTGGCCCGCACGAGCCCCGGCACCCGCTATTCAAGATCATCACGAGGCGTGTCCGGGAATATGATCACCGGATGATCGAAGGCACATCGGTAAGGCTCCGCGCGTTGCGCGCGGACGACGCGGCGCATCACCTGCGGTGGCGCAACGACCCGGAGGTCGCGTATTGGGCGACGGCCGGTGACCCGTGCTTCGGGCCGGTGACGGAGGAGGCGCTCGCCCTCGCCTTCGAGACGATGCTGCGATTGCACCCGAGGGAGTCAGCCGTCTTCACGGTCGAGGACCTGGCCGACGGCTCGGTGATCGGCATGGCGGACTACCGGGACCTGGACCCGTTCACCGGCGTGGTCACGGTCGGCGTGACCGTGGGCAGCCGCGACCACTGGGGCCGCGGGTACGGCTCGGAGGCGCTGAGGCTGCTGGTGGGGCACCTGTTCGGGGCCTTCGGGCTGCACCGGATCGAGTTGGACACCTGGAGCGGCAACGAGCGGGCCGTGCGGGCCTTCACCGGAGCGGGTTTCCGTGAGGAGGGCCGGCGCCGGGAGACCGTGCTGGTGTCGGGCAAGCGGTACGACACCGTGCTGTTCGCGATGCTGCGTGCGGAATGGCGGGACGCATCCGCAGGTGCGGACCGGGCCGACGCCGTGTGGACTGGGACACATAAGGGAGTGCCGGGTTGATCAGCGGGCAGCAGCCCCGTACGAGCAGCTCGGACGACACGCCGACGATCACTTGGTGAGCGGGACATCTCAGCATGTGGTATTAACGGGGCGTTTCCGGGCTGCTCGTTAGACTGAGCCGACCGCGATAAATGGATTGAGCGAGGAGCGCACGTGGGCCTTGTCGTGCAGAAGTACGGAGGCTCCTCCGTAGCCGATGCCGAGGGCATCAAGCGGGTCGCCAAGCGAGTCGTGGACGCCAAGAAGAACGGCAACCAGGTGGTTGTCGTGGTGTCTGCGATGGGTGACACGACGGACGAGTTGATCGATCTCGCCGAGCAGGTATCTCCGATGCCGGCCGGGCGGGAGTTCGACATGCTGCTGACCGCCGGGGAGCGGATCTCCATGGCCCTGTTGGCGATGGCGATCAAGAACCTGGGCCATGAGGCCCAGTCGTTCACGGGCAGTCAGGCCGGTGTCATCACCGACTCGGTCCACAACAAAGCGCGCATCATCGATGTCACGCCCGGCCGCATCCGGACCTCGATCGACGAGGGCAACATCGCCATCGTCGCCGGGTTCCAGGGTGTCAGCCAGGAGGGCAAGAACATCACGACCCTCGGCCGCGGCGGGTCCGACACCACCGCGGTGGCGCTCGCGGCGGCGCTGGACGCCGAGGTCTGTGAGATCTACACCGATGTGGACGGTGTCTTCACCGCCGACCCGCGGGTCGTGAAGAAGGCCCAGAAGATCGACTGGATCTCCTTCGAGGACATGCTGGAGCTGGCCGCGTCCGGTTCCAAGGTGCTGCTGCACCGCTGTGTGGAGTACGCACGCCGCTACAACATTCCGATCCACGTCCGCTCGTCCTTCTCGGGGCTGCGCGGAACCTGGGTCAGCAACGAGCCGCAAGGGGACCAGCAGATGGAGCACGCCATCATCTCCGGAGTCGCCCACGACGTCTCCGAGGCCAAGGTCACGGTCGTCGGCGTGCCCGACAAGCCGGGCGAGGCAGCAGCGATCTTCCGCGCGATCGCGGACGCCGAGATCAACATGGACATGGTGGTGCAGAACGTCTCCGCCGCGGCCACCGGTCTGACCGACATCACCTTCACGCTCCCCAAGGCGGAGGGCCGCAAGGCCATCGACGCCCTGGAGCGCAGCCGGGCCGGCATCGGCTTCGAGTCGCTGCGCTACGACGACCAGATCGCGAAGATCTCCCTGGTCGGCGCGGGCATGAAGACCAACCCGGGTGTCACCGCGGGCTTCTTCGAGGCGCTCTCCGACGTCGGTGTGAACATCGAGCTCATCTCGACATCCGAGATCCGCATCTCGGTGGTCACCCGCGCCGACGACGTCAACGAGGCCGTGCGCGCCGTGCACACCGCCTTCGGTCTCGACAGCGACTCCGACGAGGCAGTCGTGTACGGGGGCACCGGCCGATGACCGCACGCCGCCCTTCGCTCGCGGTCGTCGGCGCGACCGGGGCGATCGGCGGCGTCATGCTCCAGATCCTCTCGGAACACGCGGATGTCTGGGGCGAGGTGAAACTGATCGCCTCACCGCGTCTCGTCGGCCGCAAGCTGGTCGTGCGCGGTGAGGAGGCCGAGGTCCTGGGCCTCACCGAGGACGTCTTCGACGACGTCGACGTGGCGCTCTTCCTGGTGCCGGACGAGGTGTCCGCACGCTGGGCGCCGATCGCCGCGTCCAAGGGGGTCGTCGTCATCGACGACTCCGCCGCCTTCCGGGGGGACGGCGACGTCCCGCTGGTCGTGCCCGAGATCAACCGCCATGCCGCGCGGATCAGGCCGCGCGGCATCGTGGCGAGCCCGAACTGCACGACGCTGTCGCTGATCGTCGCGGTCGGCGCCCTGCACGCCGAGTTCGGGCTGCGGGAACTGGTCGTCTCCTCCTACCAGGCCGTGAGCGGGGCCGGGCGCGACGGCGTCGCCGCGCTGCGTGAGCAGCTCTCGATGGTGGCCGGTACAGAACTCGGTACGAAGCCCGGCGACGTGCGTCGCGTCGTGGGCGACACGGACGGCGGCCCCTTCGCCGCACCCGTCGCCCTCAACGTCGTGCCGTGGGCGGGTACGGACGCGGGCGACGGCTGGTCGTCCGAGGAGCGGGCGATCCGCGACGAGTGCCGCAAGATCCTCGACCTTCCCGCCCTGAAGGTCTCGGCGACCTGTGTGTACGTGCCGGTGATCGCCACGCACTCGATGTCCGTGCACGCCCGCTTCGAGAACGAGGTCGCGGTCGACCGGGCCCACGAGATCCTGGCCACCGCGCCGGGCGTGGTGCTCTACGACAACCCGGGAGCCGGCGATTTCCCCACCCCGTCCGATGTGGTGGGCACCGATCCGACCTGGGTCGGCCGGGTCCGGCGCTCGCTGGACGACCCCGGGGCGCTGGAACTCTTCGTGTGCGGCGACAATCTCCGTAAGGGGGCGGCGCTGAACGTGGCGCAGATCGCCGAAGCGGTCGCTGCCGAATTTCCCCGGTCCTGAACGGGCCTGTTTTGTACGCTCTATGAACGCCCTGTGAGCAACTTGCGGGCCTGAACCTCTTGAGCTGGGGTATCGCGGTGGCCGACGATGACCTTTCGGCCTGCCGCAACCGTCGGCCGGCCGGTCTGCGTCTCAGCGGTCACTTCTGCGCTGCGGGGCGCACATTCGGGGTATTTGGGGAAGAGCGGGTACGTATGGGGTCATATCGCATGGTGTCAAACGCGGTGCCGTATGCGTACAACCCTGACGGGGGGAAACGTGTCCAACTGGCGTGGCAGAGGTTCTCGATATCACAGTGGTGGGCCCCCTGCGCGGCGCTTCGGTGCGACCGCTCAGACGGCCCCGCGCGTCCGGTGGTATGCCGGTGATCGCGCCCATGCCCGCAGCACGGCCTGCGGGACTGCCGTCGCAGCGCGAGGGCGCTGAGGAGAGCGTGACAGCCGGAACCACGGTCGACCATCTCACCGAGACCTACCGTGCCCACTACCGTTCGCTGCTCGGCCTCGCCGCCCTGCTGCTGGACGACACGGCGTCCTGTGAGGACGTCGTGCAGGAAGCGTTCATCCGCGTGCATTCGGCGCGCAACCGGGTACGCGAGCCCGAGAAGACGCTCGCGTATCTGCGCCAGACCGTCGTCAACCTCTCCCGTTCCGCGCTGCGTCGGCGCATCCTCGGGCTGAAGCTGCTCTCCAAGCCCATGCCGGACATGGCGAGCGCGGAGGAGGGGGCGTACGACCAGCTGGAGCGGGACGCGCTGATCAAGGCGATGCGCGGCCTGCAACGGCGCCAGCGGGAGGTGCTGGTGCTGCGCTACTTCGCGGACATGACCGAGGCGCAGGTCGCCGAGACGCTGGGGATATCCCTGGGCTCGGTGAAGGCGTACGGCTCCCGCGGCATCGCGGCACTGCGCGTGGTGATGGAGGCGCAGGCATGAGCAGGCGTCACGACGACGATCACGTGCGCGAGGACACGAACGACGATCGGCGCCGGACCGCTCGCGGACATCGGAATGACCGGACTGGAAACGGAATTGTGAACCACGTGCCGGAGAAGACCCCGCACACGGACGGCGATCCGGGGGAGGGCGTGCAGCCCGGTGGCGACGGCGCCCCTTCCGCAGCTGGCGCTTCCAGCCTCTTCGGTTCCGGCTCCCTGGGCGGTGACCCCCTGGACGAGGCCGCGCTGCGCCGGATGATGCGCGGCGCCGTGCAGGACCTCGAACCGGGCGACGGCACCCTCGAGCACCTGTTCCGTGCGGTGCCCGCCAGGCGCGCGCGGCGGCGGCAGGCGCTCGTCGGGGTGGCGGCGGCCGCCCTGCTCATGGGCACCGCGGTCCCCGCCTTCGTCCACGTGGCCAACTCCGAAGGCTCGAACACGGCCAGCCCCGCCATCGCCGGCCACGGCGAACAGGCGCAGGGCGGCAACGGTGAGGAGCCCGGCGCGGAATCCGGCAACGGGGGCGGCACCGGCGGCGGCGACGGGCAGCAGAGCGGTACCCAGGGCCTTCCCGACAGCACGGCCACCCCCTCCGACAGCGGTGGTCAGGGAGCGGACGAGAAGACGAACGGCGGCTCGGCGGACGACCCGGCCGCCAGTGCGCAGGCCGTCATGCCGGCCTGCACCCCCGACCAGCTCGGGGTCGCCTCGGCCAGCACCGGCGCGGCCGGGGCGGACGGCACGGTGTACGGGACGTTCCGCATCGCCAACGTGTCCGGCAAGAACTGCTCGGTGAGCAGCAGCGGCACGGTGGGCTTCGCGGCGGCGGGCGCGGCCGACCCGGCCAGGATCGTGGTCGTGCGGCACACCCAGGGGGACCCGGCGTCGGGACTGCCCGATCCGGCCCAGGAGGAGGCGACCGTGCTCCTGAAGCCGGCCATGGCCTATGAGGTGCAGTTCGCCTGGGTGCCCCAGGAGACCTGCCCGACCACCGGAAGCTCGCCCTCCCCGACACCCACGGACGGAGCGGCCGGCAGTACCGGGGTCGCGGCCGGATCCACGACGGGCAGCGGCACGGGGGACGGCGAAGCGGGTACGGAGACGCAGTTCGGCAGCGACGAGGGCGACGGTGCGGCCAAGGGCACCGTGTCCGTGACGCACACCCCGGAACCGGGTGCGCCGGTCGCCGAGACGACGATCGCCAACGCCTGCGCGGGCACGATCTACCGGACGGGCGTGCTCGAAGCCACGTCGTGAGGCCCGGGGCGGGGGAACGTCCACGGACGGACACCCGCCGCCGGAACTGACAGACGCTCCGCATCTGCGAGCGTCGACGGGCGGATCCTTCCGCCGTTGGGGCAGGGGGACGCCCGCACCGTCGGGGCCGCGCGGGCGGTCAGTTCGCGGGGGCTTCCTCGTCGGCGATCAGGCCGAGCTTCAGGTCCCGGGCGGCTTCGGCCTCGCGCCGGAGCAGCCGGAACCACATGAAGACGACGAACGCGGCGAAGACGAACCACTCGCCCGTGTAGCCGAGATTCTGGAACGCCTTCAGGTCGAGCCCGCTGCCCTGCGGCGCGGCGGCCGGTACGGGGCGCAGCTCACCGTCGCCCTTTCCCGGGACGTCGGTGAGGGCGGCGCCCGCGGTACCGGTCGCAGCCGTCCGGGCGTCGGTGTCCTGGAGGGTCACCCAGGCGTCGTAGACGTCGTACGACACGAGGTTGACCAGGGAGGCGGCGCTGATCATGCCGACCTGGCCGTCGGGCAGGCCACCCTTCGCGTCGACGCCGTCCGTGCCCGTGTTCTCCGAGGCCTGGAGGTCGCCGGTCACGGTGACCCGGCCGGCCGGTGCGGACGGCACCGGGGTCTGTCCGGCCTTCCCGGGCAGCCAGCCGCGTACCACTGGCAGGGCCTTGCCGCTGTCGGTGCGCAGCATGTCCAGCACGTAGAAGCCACTGCGGTCGTCCAGCTTCCGGCCGGGCACCAGGAACTGATCGGCATACCGGCCGCTCGCGGTGGCGGGGCGGCCGGAGGACACGGTGTCGACGGGCAGCAGCTCGTCGAGCGGCTCGGCGGCCATCGTGCCCGGTGCGGGCTGCTTCTCGGCGGCCTCGTGCGTCTGCACGCGGTCCTCGAAACGACCGAGCTGCCAGGTGCCCATGAACACGCAGAACGGGATGGCCAGCACGACGAAGAGGTTGATCCCCCACCATCGCGGGGTCAGCAGGAACCGGTACACCCCTCCACGGTACGGTCCCCGCTCCGGCTCACCGGAGCGGGGGCACCCCGTGGGCCGCCTTTTATGTGCTCCCTACGCCCTAGGCGCCTTCGGCCGGGTCTCCCAGGTGGCGCCGGGCGAAGTCGAGTTCCAGGCGCACCTGCTTGATGCGCTCCTCCACCACGAGCGAGCCGTGGCCCGCGTCGTACCGGTAGACCTCGTGCACGGCGTCGCGGACCTTCAGCCGGTCGACGTAGTTCTCCACCTGGCGGATCGGGCAGCGCGGGTCGTTGACGCCCGCCGAGATGTAGACGGGCGCCCGCACGGCGTCGACGTAGGTGAGGGGCGACGAGGCCTCGAACCGTTCGGGCACCTCTTCCGGAGTCCCGCCCAGCAGGGTGCGGTCCATCGCCTTCAGGGCCTCCATCTCGTCGTGGTACGCCGTGACGTAGTCCGCGACCGGGACCGCGGCCAGGCCCACGGCCCAGTCCCCCGGCTGCGTGCCGAGACCGAGCAGTGTCAGATAGCCGCCCCAGGACCCGCCGGCCAGGACCAGCTTCGCCGGGTCCGCGAGGCCGGACTTCACCGCCCATTCCCGCACGGCCGCGATGTCCTCCAGCTCGATCAGGCCGACCCGGTGCTTGAGCGCGTCCGTCCACGCCCGCCCGTAGCCGGTCGAGCCGCGGTAGTTGACCCGCACGACGGCGTAGCCGTGGTCCACCCAGGCGGCCGGTCCGGCGGCGAAGGCGTCGCTGTCGTGCCAGGTCGGTCCGCCGTGGATCTCGAAAACGGTCGGGAACGGGCCCTCGGCCGGAGCGGCCGGGCGCTGGACGAGCGCATGGATGCGGCCCCCCGGCCCGTCCACCCATACGTCCTCGACCGGGACGGAGACCGGGGCCTTCGCCCCGGGCGGATCGAGCACCACCGCACCGGTCGTGGAACGGACGACGGGCGGCTCGGCGGCCGACGACCACAGGTACTCCACCGTGCCGTCCGGCCGGGCCGTGGCGCCCGAGACCGAACCGGCGGGCGTTTCCACCCGTGCCAGGGCCCCGTCGGCCGTGGCCGGCTCGTACCGCCACAGATCGCTGCGGGCCTCGAAGTCGTGCTCGACGAGCAGCGCGGAGCCGTCCGGATACCATTCGGCGCCCACATCGCCGGGCAGATCGATGGCGAGGTCCGTCTCCGTGCCCGCCACCGGGTCCCAGATCATCGGCTCCCAGCGGCCGCGCCGCTGGTGCCCTACCAGCAGCCGGGTGTCCCCGGCGACCGGCGCGAAGCCGAGGACCGTGAGACCGAGCTCCTTCGTGCCGCCCTCGGTGTCGTCCAGCTCAGCGACCGTGGTGCCGTCGGGCCGCACCACACGCAGCGCGGAGTGCATCGCGTCGCCGTGCTCGGTGTGCTCCAGGGCGATCAGCGAGCCGTCGTGCGACAGATCGCCGACCCCGGCGGACTCGCGATGGCGGTAGATCTCCACGGGCGCCGCCCCGGGCCGTACGACGTGGACCGTCGTGCCGTCCTCGTCCGTCGAACGGCCGATCACCGCGGTCCCGTCGCGTCCGATGGCGAGCCCGGCCGGGTAGGAGGGCTCAAGACCGGGAGCCGCGGGCTCGTCCACCGCTCCTTCGCTCCCGGCGCTGAACGGCTGGCGCATCCACACCCCGAATTCGTCCCCGTCGGTGTCGTTGAACCACCACACGGCCTCGCCGTCCGGCGTCAGTACGCCGTCCGTCGTCCCGTTCGGCCGGTCGGTCACCTGGCGCTGCCCGCCCGTCGACCGGTCCCATGCGTACAGCTCGTACGTCCCCGTCGCGTTGGAGACGAACAGCGCGCGGTCCGGCGCGTCCTCCGCCCAGTCGGGCAGCGACACCCGGGGGGCCCGGAAGCGCTGCTCCCACGCCGGGACGGACTCGTTCGTCGAACCAGTGGTCTCAGTCATGCCCCCCATTCTGCGCCGGACGGCCGACAATCCGTTCGCGTCGTCCGCAGCCTGTGGATAACCTCGCCGGCATGCATGCTCCGATACCTCCCGACTGGCGCGAGGCCAACCGCGCGATGTGGGATGAGCGAGTGCCCATTCATGCCGAGAGCGACTTCTACGACCTCGATGCCTTCCGCGCGGGCAAGGACGCCCTGCGCGACTTCGAGCTGGCGGAGGTCGGGGACGTGACCGGCCGGACGCTGCTGCACCTGCAGTGCCACATCGGTCTCGACACCCTTTCCTGGGCCCGGCACGGCGCCGCGCAGGTAGTCGGCCTCGACTTCTCCGAACCGGCCGTCGAGACCGCCCGCTCGCTCGCCCAGGAGCTGGGCCTGGGCCCGGACCGGGCGGCGTTCGTCGCCGCGGACGTCCATGACGCGGCCGAGGCCGTGCCGGACTCCTCGTACGACATCGTCTACACGGGCATCGGCGCGCTGAACTGGCTGCCCGACATCGAGCGCTGGGCCGAGACGGCGGCCTCGCTCGTCGCGCCCGGCGGGTTCCTCTACCTGGCGGAGTTCCATCCGCTCACCGACTGCCTCGACGACGCGACCGGTTCGAAGCTCGTGCACGACTACTTCTCCCGCGACGCGTGGGTGGACGAGACGCCGGGCACGTACGCGGACTTCGACGCGCCGACCGTCCACAACCGCAGCGTCGAATGGCAGCACCCGGTGGGCAGTGTGGTCTCCGCGCTGGCCGCGGCCGGCCTGCGGATCGAGTTCCTGCACGAGCACGACGCCTCGCTCTTCGCGCGGTTCCCGATGCTGGAGCGCGGATCGGACGGCTTCTACCGCTTCCCGGCGGAGCGGCCGCGGATTCCGCTGATGTACTCGGTCAAGGCGACCCGGCCGGACGGCCCGGGCACCGGCCGATAGCGCAACGGGCCGGCCCGCCGGGGCCGTTCGCCGAGGCCGGAACCGATTGTCAGTGGTCGGGTCCAGACTCGGACCATGACCACGACTGCTGATCTGCGCGCCACGGTCGAGAGGTACTGGACCGCGGCCGACCTCCGTGACTGGGACACCTTCGGGACGACTCTCGCCGACGAGGTGCTGTACGACCTGCCGCAGACCCGCGAGCGGATTCGTGGCAAGGAGCGGTACATGGCGTTCAACCGGGAGTACCCGGGGGACTGGCGGGTGCGCGTCGAACGGATCGTGGCCGACCGCGGCGGCCGGCAGGTCGCCGTCCGGACGCTGTTCACGGACGGCGGACAGGACTCGCACGCCGTGCACTTCTTCACCTTCGACGCGCAGGGGCGGATCAGCGAGATCACCGACTTCTGGCCCGAGCCGTACGAGCCCCCGGCAGGCCGGGAACACCTGGTCGAGCGGTACTGAACCGAGGGGGCGTGGGGTGCTGAGGGGCGCGTGGTCCTGAGGGCGTGCCGTGCTGACGGGTGCGCGGTGCCCGGGGCGGCCGGAGCCCCGCCCCGTGCTCAGGCGTCCGGCAGCGGCCCCGCCCTGTCCCATCCCGGTGCGCGGACGTCCACGCTGAGCGTGTTCATCGCGATCTCCTCGCCGCACGTGCGGCACACCCACGCCGCGTCGAGATCGTGCGCGTGCCGCGCGTCCGCATCCCCCCGGCCCTCGGCGACGGCCGGTTCATGGACCATCACCACCGGCCGCTCCTCCAGCACCCACCGGTCACCCCAGTCCAGCAGCGCCCGGAGCACCGGAGCGAGATCGCGCCCCGACCGGGTGAGGTGGTACTCGTGGCGCGGCGGCCGCTCGTTGTAAGGACGTCGTTCGACCACGCCCGCCTGTTCCAGTGAGCGCAGCCGGGCGGCCAGCCGGTCGCGTGGCGCGCCCGTGTTGCGTGCGATCGCCTCGAAGCGGTGGTTGCCGAAGAAGATCTCCCGCACCGCGAGCAGCGCCCACTTCTCGCCCACGACGTGCAGCGCGGCAGCCGCGGAGCAGGGCCGGCCGGGCAGCGGGGCGGCGGGCGCGGCAGCCGGTGCGGCAGGGGCGCGGTAATCACGTGCGGCACTCATTCCTACAAGGTTGCCATCTCAAACTCACTGGCGCTACCTTGCCGTCATGACAGTTGGGAAATCAAACTCACTCATCTCCGGAGGTCGGCAAGCGGCTGCGGACGCCGGAGGCCGGGACGCGGCTGCAGGTCCCGGCGCTCCCGCCTCCTCGCGCGCCACCGTGTGGATCGTCTCGGCCGGCGTCTTCGTCGTGAATCTCGACCTGTTCATCGTCAACGTGGCGGTACCCGCCCTCGGCGACGCCTACGACGGCAGTTCCCTGGCCTCGCTGTCCTGGGTCCTCAACGCGTACGCCATCGTCTTCGCGGCCCTGCTCGTCGTCGCGGGCCGGCTTGCCGACCGCTACGGACACCGGCGGGGCTTCCTGTTCGGCCTGGGGCTCTTCACGGTCGCCTCCGCACTCTGCGCACTCGCGCCCGGCGTCGGCTGGCTGGTCGCCGCGCGCGCTCTCCAGGCCGTCGGCGCCGCGGCGCTCATGCCGACCTCGCTCGCCCTGCTGCTCGTCAACACCGCGCCCGAGCGTCGCCCCCGGGCCATCCGTGGCTGGGCCGCGATCGGTGGCATAGCCGCAGGGCTCGGGCCCGTCATCGGCGGAGTGCTCGTGGAGGCGGACTGGCGTTGGGTGTTCCTCGTCAACGTTCCGGTCGGCGCGCTCGGACTGATCGCGGGCGTACGTCTGCTGCCGGACGCCCGCCCGCACCGCGAGGGCCCGTTCCCCGATCTGGCGGGGGCCGCCCTGCTCACCCTCGCCATCGGCGCCCTGGCGCTCGGCGTGGTCGAGGCCGACGCCTGGGGCTGGAGTTCGGCGGGCGTGGTGGGTTCGCTGGCGTCCGCCGTGCTGCTCACCGGGGCGTTCTGGTTCCGGTCCGCCCGGCACCCCGCCCCGGTCGTCGAACCGCTCCTGCTGCGTACGCCGTCCTACGTCGCCGCGACGCTTGCCGCCCTGCTCTTCACCGTGGCGTTCGCGGCGATGCTGCTGACCTCGGTGCTCTGGTGCCGGCAGGTGTGGGGATACACGGCGATCCGGACCGGACTGGCCATTGCCCCGGGGCCGTTGCTCGTCCCCTTGCTGGCGGTGTCCTGCGGCCCGGTGGTGCGGCGCCTCGGAGCGGGCGGCACCGCTGCTGTGGGCTGCCTGCTGTTCGGGGCGGGACTGGCCTGGTGGGCCGTCGCGCTCGACACGGCTCCGCACTACGCGGCGGGCTTCCTGCCAGGAATGATGATCACCGGCGTAGGCGTCGGCCTGGCGCTGCCCACGCTCGTCGGCGCGGCGTCGGCGGCCCTCCCGCCGACCCGGTTCGCCACCGGCTCGGCGGTGACCACGATGGCCCGCCAGACCGGCTCCGTCCTGGGCGTCGCCCTGATGATCACTCTGCTGGGTGCCCCGCGTACGCCGGAGCTCGCACTGGAGGCGTTCCGCCGCGGCTGGTGGGCGGCGGCTGTCACCGCCGTCCTGGCGGCGGTGACAGCCCTCGCGCTGCACCGCCGCGCAGCCGACGGCCGTACCTGAGTACGACACAGGCGCGGCACCGCTCCGGAGCCGGGAACTCCGAAGCGATGCCGCGCCTCCGTGACCGTTCGGGCGCTAGGCGACCGAACGGAAGGCGGGCAGATAGCCGCCCAACTGCCCCGAGTCCCTGGGGTGGTACGAGTTGTAGACCGGAATCGTGACGCTGTGGAGCCACGGGCTGCCGGAGCACAGCTCGTGCCCGGTGAACTCGTCGACGACGCTGGAGAAGGTGAATCCGGCGTTCGCCGCCTGCTTGGCGACGACGCCGTTCAGCACGTCGGACGCGTTGTTGATGGCGGTGCGCTCCTTCTCCGTGAGACCGGCGATGCAGTTGCCGCCGATCTTGTAGAAGCGCGGGTAACCCAGCACCACGACATGTGCCTGCGGGGCCTTGGAGTGGATCGCCGCGTAGAGCGAGCCCAGCCGTGACGGCAGAGTGTTGTTCATCTGGCCGACGGCTGTGCTGACACCGGCGAGACAGGCGGACTCGCCGGACAGCACGCAGTCCTGCATGACATCGGCGAAGCCGACGTCATTGCCGCCCGCGGTGACGCTGACCAGTGAGGTGGACGAGCTCAGCGAGCCGAGCTGGCCGCTTGCCACGGAGCTCGTGGTGGCGCCCGAACAGGCGACGAAGGCGAACGACGAGGGGGAGTTCGCCGCCGCCCACAGGTAGGGGTAGGACTTGGTGCTGCGACGGCAGTCACCGCTGTCGGACAGATAGCTCCCGGCGCCGACGCCGGACGAGTACGAGTCGCCCAGGGCGACGTACCCGCCGGCGGCGGCCGAGGCCGGCTGGGCCATGCCGAGGGCAGCTGCGGCGGCGAGGAGCAGCGTGGATGCGGACGCCCAGAATCTCCGTACTGACATAGCTGTCAGCCCTCCGAAGTGTGGGGGGTGGATGGGGGGTTGATGAAGCGTCACCTGTTGTAGCAGCTCCGGGTACCCACCGGTAATAGCTACGCGAGAACGTGCCGGATTTGCCCGAATGATCGTTCGGTAGTCGTAGCTCCGCGCGTAGATAAACCTTCAACTGGCCCTGAAACAAAGGTTTGAGGACCGTTTGCTCATCACTTCACAGGTAGCGGCGGACGGGCCCTGCGGGGAGAGCGACGGCAGGCGCCAGGGCATCGGGGAGGCGTTGCGGGCCGCCCGGCTCGCCGCCCGCCGGAACGCCTCGACCGTGCACTCGGCCTCGGCGCCGGACGCCCTCCTGCGCGGCCGGCGTGCGGCGGGCCCCATGGGCCGGGGTGTGGTGGGCGACCCGGCGGACCGCCGCCGGGTTCCTGCCGGCGGCTTCCGCGCTCTCGTCGTAGACCGGGCCGAACACCTCGCGACGGGGGGTTGTCCGCTTTCCCTGCTCAAAGGGGGCCGGGTGCCCGAACCGCAGGAGGTCGGGCGCCCGGGGCCCCGCTTCTTCGGTTGCGCCGGGGCTACTTGGTCGCGCCCTGCGCGAACCCGTTGTAGATGTAGCGCTGCAGGAACAGGAAGATGATCAAGGTGGGAAGGATGACGAGGATCGCTCCTGCGGAGATGTTCTCCCAGTGGGCGCCGAAGGGGCCCTTGAACCGGAAGAGGGCGGTGGAGACGGTCCCCAGGTCTTCCGAGGGCATGTAGAGGAAGGGGATGTAGAAGTCGTTGTAGACGGTGATCCCCTTGATGATGACCACCGTGGCGATGGCCGGCTTGAGCAGCGGGAAGATGACCTTCCGGTAGACGGTGAAGGAGTTGGCACCGTCCAGGCGGGCCGCTTCGTCCAGCGACACCGGGATGCCCCGGATGAACTGCAGGAAGATGTAGATGGAGACGATGTCGGTCCCCATGTACAGCAGGATCGGGGCCCACCGGGTGTCGAACAGCCCGAAGCTGTTGACGACCTGGAAGGTGGCCACCTGTGTGGTCACCGCCGGCACCAGGGTGGCGATCAGGAACAGCCCCATGACGAGCTTCCTGGCCGGGAAGTGGAAGCGGTCGATGGCGTACGCCGTCATGGAGCCGATGATCACCGTGCCGGTGATCGAGAACAGCAGGATGAACGCGGTGTTGCCGAAGGCGGTGACCATCTTGCCGTCGGTGAACGCGGTCGCGTAGTTGGCGAAGTTGAACCAGTTCGAGGGCAGGGACAGCGGTCCGCTGCCGGCCATCTCGTCCGAGGTCTTGAGCGACGTCAGGAAGACCACGGCCAGCGGAATGAGGATGACCAGGGAGGCGAGCACCAGACTCAGGTAGACGAGCGTCCGGCCGATGAGGCCGCGAGTCCGTGCGGCTGCCGCTGCGGTCTGTCGGGCCGTGGTCATACGAGATCCACC
This sequence comes from Streptomyces sp. NPDC005761, assembly GCF_040630635.1. Classification (NCBI taxonomy): domain Bacteria; kingdom Bacillati; phylum Actinomycetota; class Actinomycetes; order Kitasatosporales; family Streptomycetaceae; genus Streptomyces; species Streptomyces sp. NPDC005761. The sequence continues at coordinate 26,600 of NZ_JBEXXX010000008.1, forward strand.
TTCTCATCGGGCACGAGCCGGCGCTGGATCCACGTGATCAGCAGAATGATCAGCAACAGCACCACCGCGGCGGCCGAGGCCAGCCCGGTCTTGTTGAACTGGAACGCGAGCTTGACGGTCTGGATGACGAACGTCGACGTACCGGTCGAGCCGCCGGTCATGATCCACGGGATCTCGAAGACCGAGAGCGACCCCGAGATCGCCAGGATGATGCTCAGGCTCAGCACCGGCCGGATGCTCGGGGCGATGATGTGCTGGAACTGCTGCCACCGCGTCGCGCCGTCGAGCTGGGCGGCCTCGTAGAGCTCGCCGGGGATGGACTGGATCGCGCCGAGGAAGAGGACGAAGTTCAGGCCCGTGTAGCGCCAGACCGAGACACCGGCCAGGGAGGTGTTCGCGGAGGCGGGGTCGCCGAGCCAGGCGTGGTCGGATCCCATGCCGACCCAGGACAGTACGGAGTCGAGGGTTCCGCCGTCCTTGAAGAAGTACAGGAAGATGAAGCCGATGGCCACGCCGTTGACCAGGTAGGGGAAGAAGAGGATCCCCTTGAACAGGTTGCGGAACCTGAGGTCGAAGCTGAGCACGGTCGCGAAGAAGAGCGCGATCGAGATCTGCACCGCGGACGCGGCGAGGTAGTAGAAGCTGACGAAGAACACCCGGAAGAGCTCGGGCCGGGTGAAGATCTGGACGTAGTTGTCCGTGCCCGTGAAATTGCGGTCCGGGCTGATGCCGTCCCAGTCGGTGAAGCTGTAGTAGAGCATGTTGCCCACCGGCACGTACGTGAACGTGATCAGCAGGACGAGCGGGACGACGAGGAACATCCACGGGGTCAGGCGGCGCAACAGCCGCCCGCGCGCCGCCCGCCGGGGCGGGCGTCGTCGGCTGCCCGGGGCGGGGCGTCGGGCCGTGGCCCGCGGCGGTTTCACCGGGGCCAGGTCGGCGGTTTCGGTCATGTCAGGGCCTTCTCTCTTCCGCTGGCGCGTCAGGTCGGCGGCCCCGGCCGCTGCCGCGCGGCCGGGGCCTGCCTCCGCCGTTGTCAGGAACCGGCGGTCTTCGCGGCCTCGTCCCACCGCTTGTCGAGGCCGGCGAAGAAGTCCTTGAGGTCGCCGTCCTCCGCGCCGCGGGCGATGTCGATCAACTTCTGGCGGTAGTCGGGGGTGTTGAGCCCGATCTCGGACGCCTTGTCGATGTCGTTGACCTTCGCGGTGTCCGATTCGGAGCGTTCCGTGAAGGTGACATCGTTGTCAACGAACGCCTTGAGGGTGACCGGCATGGCCTCGGACTTCACCGTGGGGACGGCTCCCTCCTTGGCGGAGTAGCCGGACTTCCCGGTGAACCAGTCGATCCACGCCCGCGCGGCGTCCTTGTGCTCGGAGTTGATGTTGACGGCCTGCTGGTAGTCGGAGACCAGCGTGGCGCAGAACCTGCCGTCCTTCTGGGCGGGGAAGGGCATGAAGCCGATGTCGTCCTTGCTGCCGCCCGCCGCCTCGGCGGCCTGCTGCATCTGCGTGATCGACCAGGAGCCGAGCATCATCGCGCCCACCTTGCCCTTGGCGACCAGAGTCTTGGACTCCTCCCAGTTGGTGGTGTTGGGGTCCTTCTCGGAGAGGCCGCCCTTGACGATGTCGTGGAGCAGGGTGTCGGTCACGTTGAGCTCGCTGCCGGCCTTCCAGGGCGAGACGGCCCCGGCGAGTTTGTTGCTGGCGTCCCTGTCGCAGGTGACCGAACCGACGTTGCTGGTCCACTGCACGAGCGGCCAGCCGTCGCCGAAGTTCGTGTAGTAGGGGACCGCGCCGGTCTTGTCCTTGATGGCGCCGAGTGCCGCGAGGAACTCCTGGGGCGTCTTCGGCCACTGGGTGACGCCGGCCTTCTTCCACACGGCCTTGTTGTAGACGAAGCCGTTGGCCGTGCCGAACTGCGCGACGCCGTAGACCTTGCCGCCGACCGCCGTCTTGTCGCTGAAGCGGTACTGCCTGCTCAGCTCCTCGGTGGTGCCCAGCGGAGCGAAGAACCGCGGGTAGTCGTTCTTCGCCACCGCTCCGGGGATCATGAGGACGTCGCCGTAGTGCTTGGTGTTCATACGGATCCGGGCCTCGCCCTCGTAGTCCGTGAGGCCCTCGAACTTCACCTTGACGCCGGGGTAGATCTTCCGGAACTGCTCCGCGTAGGCGTCCATCGCGCCGCTCTTGACGAGGTCGGTGCGCTGGGTGAGTACGGTGATGGTCCCGGACACCTCCTTCGCGTCCTTGGGCGCCGACGCGGTCTCCGTGGAGGCCGTTCCGCCGCCACTGCAGCCCGTCACGGTCAGCGTCGCAACGGCCAGCAACGCACCGGCGAGGGTCTTGGTCTTACCCATGTGCCCAACTCCTTCAAGATGGCGGCTCAAGGTCTGCGGTGGAATATCGGCACTATGACAGCCAGGTGGTGAACCGGTAAAGCAGCAGTTTCGATCGTGATGCTCAATCGTTACCACCGGGAAGATTTGCCCCGCTTTGGTGGGCACTTCGTGCGCATGGAGTTACGTAAACGGTACTAGACCGGTTTATGGACAGGCTGTGTTGAGCGGGTTAGGTTGTCGGCGTCGTACATCTACCGGCCTGAGTCAGGCGATTGGAGCCGCACCCATGAAGGACGTCACCCCGCTCACCGACGGCTGGACCCTGCGCCACGACGAGGCACCGCTCCCCGCTCAGGTCCCCGGCTGTGTGCACACCGATCTGTACGCGGCAGGGATCATCCCGGACCCCTGCATCGGCCTCAACGAGCCCGAGGTGGCCTGGGTGGGCAAGCGGTCCTGGACCTACGCCACGAGCGTGGGCCACGGCAGCGGTCACGAGCGCACGGACCTGGTCTTCGACGGCCTGGACACGGCCGCGACGATCACCCTGGACGGCCGGGAGCTGGGCAGCACCCGCAATATGCACCGCGGGTACCGGTTCGACGTCACCGGAGCGGCAGGCGTGCTGGAGGTCGATTTCGCCTCCGCCTACGACGAGGCCGAGGCGGTCCGGGCGCTGACGGGAAACCGGCCCAACGTCTATCCGGAACCCTCCCAGTACATCCGCAAGATGGCGTGCAACTTCGGGTGGGACTGGGGGCCGACGCTGGTGACCGCCGGTATCTGGCGGCCGGTCCGGCTGGAGCACTGGTCCACCGCACGCATCGCCTCGGTGCGGCCTGTCGTGACCGTCGAGGAAGGTGCCGGCCGGGTCGAGGTGCGGCTCCTGGTGGAGCGCACCGCAGGTGGCCGGGGGCGTGGTCTGGTGGCTGCCGCGACGGTGGCGGGCGTGCACGCCGAAGTGGCCCTCGAGGGTGACGAGGCCGTCCTGCGGCTGGACGTCGAGGACGCCCGGCTGTGGTGGCCCCGTGGTTACGGTGAGCAGCCCCTGTACCGACTGGACGTGGAGCTCCGTGACGCGGGCGGGGTACTCGACACCTGGGAGCGCCGGGTCGGCTTCCGCACCGTGGAGCTCGACCGCTCGTCCGACGAGCACGGCTCCGGCTTCACGATCGTGGTGAACGGGGTGCGGATCTTCGCCCGGGGCGTCAACTGGATCCCCGACGACGTCTTCCCCTCGCGGATCACGCCCGAGCGCTACCGCGCCCGGCTCCGGCAGGCCGCCGAAGCGAACGTCGACCTCGTCAGGGTCTGGGGCGGCGGCATCTACGAGGACAACGCCTTCTACGACGCCTGCGACGAGCTCGGACTGATGGTCTGGCAGGACTTCCTCTTCGCCTGCTCGGCCTACCCCGAGGAGCAGCCGCTGCGCGGTGAGGTGGAGGCCGAAGCGCGTGACAACGTTGTCCGGCTGATGCCGCACCCCAGTCTGGTGCTGTGGAACGGCAACAACGAGAACCTGTGGGGCTTTCGCGACTGGGGGTGGGAGCCCGAGCTGGCCGGCGACTCCTGGGGTGAGGGCTACTACCTCGGGCTGCTGCCCAGGCTGGTCGCCGAACTCGACCCCACCCGCCCCTACGCCGCGGGCAGCCCGTGGTCCGGTTCCTGGGAGCACCACCCCAACGACCCCGCACACGGCACCTATCACTCCTGGGAGGTATGGAACCGTCAGGACTACGCGGAGTACCGGGCCGACGTGCCGCGTTTCGTCGCGGAGTTCGGATGGCAGGCACCCCCGGCCATGGCAACACTGCGACGCGCCCTGCCCGGCGAGGAACTGGCTCCCGACTCCCCGGGCATGCTGCACCACCAGAAGGCGGAGGACGGCAACGGCAAGCTCGACAGAGGCGTCGCGCGGCACTTCGAGCTTCCCGAGAACGACTTCGACCGCTGGCACTACCTCACCCAGGTCGTCCAGGCACGCGCCGTAGCCGCGGGAATCGAGCACTGGCGCTCCCACTGGCCCGTCTGCGCCGGTACGGTCGTATGGCAGCTGAACGACTGCTGGCCGGTGAGTTCCTGGTCGGCCATCGACGGTGACGGCCGGCTCAAGCCGCTCTATCACGAGCTGCGCCGGGTCTACGCGGACAGGCTGCTGACCCTGCAGCCGGACGACGGCGGAAGCCCGGTCCTGGCGGTGATCAACCAGTCCGGCGCCGAGTGGCGTACCTCGGTGACCCTGCGCCGCCTGGAGGCGGACGGCACCACCGTTCACCGCGGCGTCCACGAGGTGACGGTCGGCCCCCGCTCGGTCCTCCGCCTCCCCGTACCCGTGGAACTGGTCCCCGCCGAGCAGTCGGCCAAGGAGTTCCTCGTCGCCGATGCCGACGGCCTGCGAGCGCTGCACTTCCCCGTCGCGGACAAGGACTTCGCCTACCCGCGGCCGGAGTACGACGTCACCGTGGAGGCAGTGGCGGGCAAGGGCGATACAGTCGACGTCGTGGTAAGTGCGCACACTCTGCTGAGAGATCTCCTCCTCCAGGCCGACCGCCTGGACCCGCACGCCGCGGCCGATCAGGGCCTGCGGACGCTGCTGCCCGGCGAGCAGGCCCGGTTCCGTGTGACCGGCTGCGGTCCCGTGGACGCGAAGAGGGCGCGGGCGGCCCTCTTCTGCGCGGACGCGAGGTGAACAGTCCCGCACGTGTGACGATCAAGGACGTGGCCGCTCGTGCCGGCGTGTCCAAAGGGGCCGTCTCGCTGGCGTTCAACCAGAAGCCGGGTGTCTCCGACGCCACCCGGCAGAGGATCTTCGAGGCCGCGAAGGAGCTGGGCTGGGCGCCGAACCTCACCGCGCGCAGCCTCTCCAGCCAGAAGGTCGACATCATCGGCCTGGCCCTGTGCCGTCCGGCCCGGCTGCTCGGGCTCGAGCCGTTCTACATGGACTTCATCTCCGGCATCGAGAGCGTGCTGGCCGACCGGTCGCACTCGCTGCTCCTGAGGCTCGTGCGGGACCTCGACGAGGAGACCGAGCAGTACAAGGCCTGGTGGCGCAGCCAGACGATCGCCGGCGCCATCCTGGTCGACTTCCACGAGAACGACCCGAGGGTCCCGGCGCTGCAGTCCATCGGGCTGCCGGCCGTGGCCGTAGGGCACCCGTCCCTCACCGGTTCGTTCCCCGCGGTGTGGACGGACGACGCCACCGCGGCGGCCGAGGCCGTCCGCTATCTGGCGGCGCTCGGCCACCGGCGCATCGCCCGCGTCGGCGGTCCGGTCGGGCTCGGGCACAGCGCCATCCGAGCCACTGCGTTCGCGCTCACGATGCGCGAGCTGGGGCTGGAGGAGGGCCGCCAGATAGCGACCGGATTCGACGGGAGCGAAGGGGCCAGGGCCACCCGCTCCCTCCTGATGTCGGCCGACCGTCCGACGGCCATCGTCTACGACAACGACATCATGGCCGTGGCAGGAGCGGGGGTGGCCGCCGAGATGGGCTTCGTGGTCCCTGACGACGTGTCGCTGCTCGCCTGGGACGACTCGCAGCTGTGCCGGATCACGCATCCCACGCTCTCGGCGATGAGCCACGACGTGCACAGCTTCGGGGCGCAGGTGGCCCGCACCCTGTTCGCGGTCATCGAGGGTGAGCACACCGGTTCCGTACAGGTGCCGACCCCGTCCCTGACTCCTCGCGGTTCCACCGCGCAGGCGCCTGCGCGGAACTGAGCGCGGAACTCGGCACAGAGCTGTGGCCTCCCCACCCGTCCGGGTGGGGAGGCCACAGCGCTGTGTGGTGCAGGGGTGCTGCGGTTCCCGGTGAGGCGGACCGACGTATCGCACAACGCTCTTGACGGCGTGTCATGGGGCGTGTGCGTCCGGAGGGAAGGGGTATGCCACGGGCGGCCCCGTGATCGTGGCGGGGCCCTCGGCCTTGCTCGGTGACCCAAGGATCACGGACTGCGGAGACGGGTTACGGGTGGGCCCCCGCAGCCAGTGCGGGGGCGCCGAGCTGCGAAGAGGCGACGGCGGCTGCCCCGATGAGGCCGGCGTCCAGGGCGAGGAGAGCCGGCACGACGGGCAGCCCACGGGTGAAGTCGAGCACGGCGTAGTCGGCCATGCGCCGTCGCAGGGGAACGAAGAGCGTGTCACCGGCCTGCGCCACGCCGCCGCCGATGACCACGAGGTCGAGCTCGACGAGAGCCGCTGTCGCGGAGATGGCTGCCGCGAGGGCCTGGGCGGCCCGCTCGTACGCTCCCAGCGCCCTCGGATCCCCCGCCCGCGCCGCTTCCGCGACCGCCGCCGCCGTCGGCGCGACCCCGGCCGGCGCGGCCCACCCGGCCGCCTGCGCCTGCGCGGCGATGGCGGTCCCGCTGGCGAACCCCTCGACGCAGCCCGGAGCCCCGCACGGGCACACCGAACCGTCCAGATCGACGGTGATGTGCCCGATGTGACCGGCGTTCCCCGTCCTGCCGGTGTGCAGCCGGCCGTCGAGGACCAGGCCGCCCCCCACCCCGGTGGACACCACCATGCACAGCGCGTTCCCGAACCCCCGCGCCGCCCCCAGCCAGTGCTCCGCGGCTGTCATGGCCACCGCGTCCCCGACCAGTACGGGCCGCAGGCCTGCGGGCAGCCGCGGGTGCGCCGCCACCTGTTCGGTCAGCGGATAGCGCCGCCAAGCGGGAATGTTGACGGGACTGACCGTGCCCGCGGCGGTGTCGACCGGGCCCGCGCTGGCGATACCGAGGCAGGCCACCTCGTCCCACAGCGGGTGTACGGCCAGTTCGTCGAGTACCGACGTGACCGCCGCCATGAGCTCGGCAGCGGACTTCTGTGCGGGGGTAGGCCTCTGTGCGCGTACGAGCAGAGTGCCCGCGTCGTCCACGAGCGCTCCGGCGATCTTCGTGCCGCCGATGTCCAGTGCTCCGTACACCGTCACGTCACCACTCCTTTCGGGAAGGAAGCGGGTTCCCTTCGCTCCGGAGCACACTTTGACGGGTGGTGACAACGTTGTCTAGTAAACGGTTTAGTTTAGGTCAACGTTTAGTAATAATCCTGTGTCGTCGGCGTCCGGCAGATGCTCATCGGCGGGCGAACTTCTCGATGGCGGACGGCGTGACGGGAGTGAAGAAGTTGACGAGATTGCCGTCGGGGTCGCGGAACAGGAGCGCGCGGTTCCCCCAGGGCATCGTGGTGGGCTCGTTGACGAAGTCCTCCACGAAGCCGGTCAGGTTCTCGTACACGCTGTCCACGTCATCGACGAGGAACTCGAGGATGACGCTGTGGTTCTCGGCCGGCCTCGCGGAGCCGGGCGCGAAGAGCGGAACGGTGCGGGTGCTGCCGATCGCGAGGGTGGCCGAGGCGGTCCTGAGCTCGGCGAAGTCCTCGGTGGCCCAGTGGGCCGGGGTGCCCGTGGCGCGCTCGTAGAAGGCGACGAGGCGGGCGACGTCGCCCGTGATGATGCGGACAGAGACGAAATCCATGGTCTTCTCCTGGTCGGACGGTGCTTCCGAACGCACGCTACGGCGCATACCGGGCAGGATCCGCCCGGTATGCGCGAGAGACTTTGGTGCATGACCCGCCCCATTGCCCGCGTCCTCACCCTGCTGGAGCTTCTGCAGTCGGGTGGCATCCGTACGGTGACCGAGCTGGCCGACCGGCTCGGCGTCGACGAACGCACCGTGCGGCGCTACGCCGGCCACCTCATCGACCTCGACGTGCCCGTCGAATCGGTGCGGGGCCGCTACGGCGGCTACCGGCTCGCCCCCGGCTACCGGATGCCTCCGCTGATGCTGACCGACGACGAAGCGCTCGCCGTCCTGCTCGGCCTGGCCGCTGGCCGGCGGTCCGGCTCGACGACGGCCGTGGGCACGGCGGGTGAGACGGCGGCGGCCAAGATCCGGCGCGTGCTGCCCGACCGCCTGCGGGCTCGACTCGACGCCGTGCTCGCGACCCTCGCCTTCACGGCTCCGCCCCGCGAGGCGGCACCGCCGGACTCCGCGGTGCTGCTCCCGATCGCCGACGCGGTGGCCCGCCACCGGCCGATCTCGATGCGGTACACCGCAGCCGACGGCCGATCCGGCGAACGCACCGTGCACCCGCACGGGATCGTCGCCCACTCGGGGAGGTGGTACCTCACGGCCTCGGACCCAGCGATCGGCGAGGACCGGACGTTCCGGCTGGACCGCATCAGCGGCGTGCGGGCCCTGCCCGGCTCGTTCGAGCCACCCGCGGGAGCAGACCCGGCGCAGCGCGTGCTGACCGGGCTCGCCACGGCTCCGTACCGGCACGAGGTGAGCCTGCGGGTACAGGGCACGGCCGAGCAGATCCACGCCCGGCTCCCCGCAGGCATCGCGATCGTGCAAGAACTGCCGCCCCCGGACGACGCCGCCCCGGAATCCGGACGCTGGGCCCGTGTCGACCTGCGCGTGGAGCGGCTCGACTGGCTGCCCGCCGTACTCGCTTCGCTGGACCGGCCCTTCGTCATCGAACGCCCGGACGAACTCCGCGGCCTCGTCGAGGCCCTCGCCGCACGGCTCGCGCACTCCGCCCGGCGGGGCGCACCTCATGCGTGAGTGCGCCGCCATGGCGCGGTGCGGGCGCGGAACAGCCCGTCTGCACCTCCAACCGGCGCTACGGTGCAGCGAGTTCGCAAGCCACGGGGTTCGTCTCAACGCGGGCAGCCGTACGGTGGCCGATTACCAGGGCAGTGGTTCGGGCCGCCGGTGCCACCACCAGCCCAGTTTCCTGCCACGCGCCTCCGCGCCCAGGAGTATTCCGATCAGTGAGCCCTGTGGGTCCTCCGTCGTGAGGTGGGTGTAGGTGCTGTCCAGGCGCTGAAGCCCCTGTTGGAGTACGGCCGCAGCGGGAGGGGGAAGGGTGTGAGGGACGGTAGTCAGCCCGTCTCGCGCGGCCAGCCGCTCCCGGTAGATGTCCGGGGGGCACCAGCCCGAACCGGCCCACCCCGATGCCATGTGGGCGACGAGCATTTCCCACGCTGCCAGACCGTCCGAGAACTTCCATTCAGGGCCTCGCTGGGCCAGGAAATGTGCGGGCATTTGCTCGCGGAAGCTGTCCGTGATGGGAGTGGGAATCCTCAACTCCCGCACAACCTCCGGGATCCTCGTCACCTTTGCGTTCGGCAGCTGCCGGACCGGGATTTCCACGGCATCAACCACATAGACGGGGGCTTCTTCGTCGGATTCGTAGAGGCGTACCCGCGTGACGTCTCCTGCGGGGGTGGCTGCCCAGTAGGCGCTTGGCGGCATCGACTCGGCAGGGAAAAGGACCACCAGTTCGGTTGCTGTGGCTACATGCTGAGCCAACACCGATTCCGAGGGAGGGTCGGCAATAAACTCCTGCGCATAGATGTCCAACCCCCAAGAGAGGTCCCCGCGAAGGGGGCTGTACTGGCATGAGACGGCGGCTTCCCAGTTCCTCAGGTCGGGATCACCGAAGGAGTCGGATACATCCACATCCGCGACACTCACGCCAAAGGACGATGCCAGAACGGATACCAGTATGCGTGATTCAATCGCGCCGACGACCAGCAGGTTATACATCATGGAATGATCCCGTTGTAGATCTTCAAAGCCTTTTCTATGGCTTCCGGGTTTCGCACAAAATTTGGATCTCTTGCGAGCTGTGGGGCTGCTGAAATGTCGCCGCGAGCCCGGACAATCTGCTTCAAGGCTCCGTACTCAACTCGGTTCAGATTGACTATGTTTGGTCCACCTGCAGGAAATATCGTGCCGTTCCCTTCTATCCCATACGTACGGCCATTTATCTCGTAGCGCGACAGGATCTTGTTCCACGCTGCTCGCCCGGTAGCGATCCCCTCGATGTCCTGTGCGACCTCTCCTTCATGGCCGCGCATGATGACGCTGTTCTTGGCTTTGGGTGTGCCGGTGCCTGAACCCGAGACGGTATGCCGAGAATGCGGAAAGCGTAGCTCTTTCCCCGCAGCAGGGCCTTCGATATCTTCTCGCGCCCGCCACTTCCCCCTTCTTCCAGTTGACCCAGAACCCTTTCCGCTGGATCCAGATGAGGTGGTCTCGCCCCAGCCGCTTCCCTGACTCCCCGCTGCCATGAGGACGATCCCGGCACTGCCCAGAAGGGCGGCGTTCATGGCGGCTTCGGCGGTGATCCCGGCCGTGGCAATGCCTCCGGCCATGGCGCCGCCTCCCGCCATGGCCAGGCCGGCGCCTGGCGGGAAGAGGGCGGCAAGGGATATGAGGAGTAGCAGGAGGCCAATCCAGAATGCTGCTTGGTTGAGGGCTTCCAGGAGGTGTGCGGTAGAGGTCAGAGTGCCGGTGGGGTCGGCGTTGTCGAAGCCGCGGCGGAGGAGGTACGTGCCGGTGGTGGCGGAGCCGAGGGCGGTGGTGATGCGGAAGCGGTGGAGGGCCAGGTGCTCACCGGTGGGCTGGGCGGCCGTAGCTCGCCAGGTGCGTAGCAGGGCGGCGAGTAGGCAGGCGCTCCAGGCCAGGGCCGCCATCGCGCAGTAGAGCAGGATGCGCGGGCGCGGACCGGTGGAGATGTAGTGCTGGAGGTCGGCTTGGGAGTGGAAGGAGCCAATGCCGAGGAAGACCAGGGAGGGGAGGGCGAGCAGGCACGGGATGAGGAGCAGCCATCTGCGGCGCCCAGCGCGCGCCCGAGCTTGGCGCAGCAAGCCGCGTATATCGAGGTCCTTCCAGGCATCCGCATGGTCGGAGGCGTCGATGCGAGCTGCGATTCGCGCTGTGAGACGGCCCAGGTCTTCGGTGGCTCCGCTTGGGGGGTGGGCGGTCGGGTGTCGCAGGGGCGCTGCGGGCGGCACCTGGCGAGAGGCGGGGTGCGGATCTTCTGCGGGTGGGGGCAGAGTTGAGGCGTAGCAGAGGGCGCGGCGTAAGCGGATGAAGCGGAGCGCGATCAGCAGGGTCCAGGGCGGTCGCCAGGCGGCGTAACGGACCAGCGCGGCGGCGCTGTCGCCATCGCGGCGTTCAGTGGCCAGCAATATGCCGGGTATGAGGCGTTTACCGCGGTGAAGCCGGCGCAGGTCCACGAGCATCGCTGCGGCCAGACAGAGCAGCGGCATCATCCACGCCTTGGCATCCAGCGTCTCCAGCCAGCGCAGCGCGTCGGTGGATTCACTGTGCTGGGCTGCGTAGTTGTTGAGCGTGTGATAGGCGACAGCGCCCCCGATCGGCACGGCTGATAGCAGGCGCTGCCAGCCGCGGCCGCGCAGCAGCACGCCAACGCCCAGGGCGGCCATGGCCGTCCACACCAGGTGCGAGAACGTCGCCGAAGCCGATGCCTGTCCCATCTCGACGGTGGCAAACGGGGCCGGTAGCCAACTGGTCAACACCTGGCTCAGGCCCGGCACATAGGGCGGGGAGAAGCCGTCAGGAATCACCCATCCACCGCCCGGGCGCGGGATCGCACGCTTGGCCTCGCCGCCGAACCGCAGCAACGCCTCCAGCAGTCCGAACCCGGCACCCACCGCGGATCCGAGCACCACGAAGTCGGTCAGCCCCCACTGGCGGCGCACCTTGGCATACAGGCCGGCCAGCAACAGCGGGCTCAGCTTGAGGAGTTCCTCCACCCACGGTGCCACGGTATAGCTGGTGGTGTTCACGATCTCGGTCAGCGGGTGGCCGGACTGATCCGCGTACAGGCGCGTGTAGGCCACCTCGATCAGCGCCGTTGCGGTGCCGCATCCGTAGATTCCGACCATCAGGGCGAGCAGCAGTGTCGACAGCCGCACCGAACGTGTCGGCCACGCAAGAGTGAACAGTTGCAGTGCGCCCCACAGTGCCGCTGCGGCCATTAATACGGCCACGGGCCCTCCCCGTTCGTCAATTCTCGAACCCAGCGTGCCTTCTGTTCGCAATCGCGAATGGAATGATATGGCTTAGGTTCTTTGGTGGCAACGGGGCAACTGGTGCTGTCGAGGGCCCTGAAGAGGCCGATCAGCCAGTGCAGTTCGGCGTCGAGCCTCGGATCCGCTGCCCTGTGGAGGACTTGGGTCTGGCGTTCTGAGGAGGCATCTTCGAAGGCCGTGCGCAACGTGGCCGCCCTGGTCACCGTGCCGGAAGGCCGGACGGGGCGACCGAGTAAGGCTCTGAACCTTGAGCAGGCTAAGGCGGTTCTGGTAGCCGCCCGGGGCTCGCGGCTGTACGCGTACCTTGTGCTGTCCCTTCTGAGCGGGGTATGGACGGAGGAAGCGCGTCCTCTCACCTGGGATCACGTGTACCTCGCGCCCGAGAACGATATTCCGCCCCACGCTGCCGTATGGCGATCTGTGCGTCGCCACGGGGAGACGAAGACTCGGAAGAGCCGACGGGCGATCGCTCTGCCTATGCAGGGGGTGGAGGTCCTTGAGGAGCACCTACGCTGCCAGAAGCAGGAGCGGGCGTCACGCGGAGTCCAGTGGAATCCGGCGGGCCGTGTCTTCGCAACCAGGAGTGGCGAGCCCGTGGACGCTGCCAACGTGCGTCGCGACTTCCGGGCCATCGTGAAGAAGGCCGGACTGGCGCCGGAGTGGACGCCGCGGGAGCTCCGGCACAGCTTCGTGTCACTGCTCTCGGACCACGGCATCCCGCTGGAACGGATCGCCATGCTGGTGGGCCACAGCAGCCAGGCGACGACGGAGGCGGTCTACCGCAAGCAGCTTCGTCCTGTGATCACGCAGGGAGCGGAGGCGATGGACGAGATCTTCCAGTTCGAGGCCAGGCGCAGCGACAGCGAGGCTTGATCGAAAGCCGTTGGCCCCCTGTTTGGCCCCCAAGCACGACAGAGGGCACTTACGAAAATTCGTAAGTGCCCTCTGACCTGCTATTACGGCTGTCGGGGTGGCGGGATTTGAACCCACGACCTCTTCGTCCCGAATGAGGGTCGGTTACCGATCTTGCCAGGGGCGATGGTGTTTTCCCTGGTCAGAGGGTCGGTCTGTCGTGGTCTCGGGTGGTCTCAAGGGGGGTGGGGGAGCGGGTTGGCTCCCAGATGGCTCCCAGCGGGACCTCAGTCAGAGTCGCTGCTCGGACAGGTGGCGTGGTGTAACCGCTGCGTGTCAGTTGGTGCGCCGTCCGCCCGCAGACCGATCGGGCAGAACAGATCGGCTGAACCGCCCTTTCAGGGACCTCGACGACTTCGTAGCTCTGCCTGAGGAAGTTTGGCGAACCCGGGCGTGCACCTTCACATCTGGAGCAAGAATGGCTGCCTGGTGGATCAACAAGGGCAGGGGCGGAGTTCTGCATGACGAGCCAGGCGGAAGTAGGCGGCCTGAGGATCGCCAAGGCACTGTCGTACGTGTGCGCACATCGTGACGAACTTGCTGCGCTGCTCGATGAGGACGACGCCGCCTTGCGCGCTGTCGGAGCCGTAGTCGGTGGTCCCGCCGCGGACACCGTCTCGCTCACCGCCCTTCTGGACGCTCTGCACGCAGCGGTTCGACGCGCAGGCGACCCGTCGGGGGTCTACGGCGGATCGGGACGCAGCGTGATGCCAGCCGGTGTCGCAGATGTGGACGTCGTGTACCGGTGCCCCTTGCAGATGTGCATCGGTCGATCCACTCATGAGGTGTATGACGACTTGCCGCGCTGCCAGTTTGCCTCCGCCGAGACGGCGCTGATCCGGGAGAGGCTTCCGTAGTGGGAGGGCTTCTCAGCGAACTCAGCAAGAAGCTAGCCGAGCGGTGGCTGACCCTTCTCGTACTGCCAGGCGCGCTCTACTTGGCGATCGCCGCAGCTGGACACACTCTTGGGCAGAGCGCTGCGCTGGACGTGGGGCGGCTTACTCACGCGATCTCGGACGCGGCCCGGGCTCCCCAAGCAACCACGATAGGAGGCCAGGTCGTGCTGCTCGCTGCCATCCTGGCCGGTGCGGCCGCCACCGGTGTGGCCGCCCAGTCCTTCGGCTCCGTTGTCGAGCGTGCCGCCCTGGCCGCCGGCTGGGAAGCGTGGCCGTGGCCGTTCGTTGAGTTGGCCGAGCGTCACGTGGCACGCCGGCAGCGCCGATGGGATGTGGCACGGGCGGAGTACGAAGCCCTACAGCTTCTGGAACGTGCTCCGCGTCCGGCCGACCGCCCACGGCCCCGGGAGCGTCACCGCGCGGCCCACAGGTGCGTACGGATTGCAGTGGAACGGCCTGAACGGCCGACCTGGAGCGGTGATCGAATCCACGCTGCCGCGGTCAGGCTGGACCGAGACGTACATGCCAATCTACTCATCCTCTGGCCGCACCTCTGGCTCGTGCTGCCGGAGGAGATACGTGGTGAGATCGGCAGGGCCCGCGCCGCGTTGACGCGAGCAGCCGTTCTCGGTGGATGGGCCCTGCTCTATCTGGCCCTGGCCTGGTGGTGGTGGCCCGCGATGCCGCTCGCCGCCACGCTGGTGGTCATTTCGGCACGTCGTCTCCATGCTGCGTCGGACACCTACGCCACGCTGTTGGAGGCATCCGTGCGCCTTCACCTGACGGACCTGGCCGACAAGCTGCGGATCGACGAGCAGCCGATGGGGCCTCCGCTCGGTGGCGCGGTCATGCGACGGCTTAGCAGCCCAGTGCCTGCGACGGAACCGGCTTTGTGAGCTCAGTCAAATTCAGAGACTCACCTCGGCAGACGCGGACCGTTCAGCAACCAGACCTACCGGAGAATTGAAGTGACAGGACGGTTCATGCAGGGGCGTGAGCAGGACTTCGCAAGAGAGCACGAACTGGAGAAGCGGATTGCCGCAGTCGGGTTACGGCTGGACCGGCTGGCCCGCGAACAGGACCTTGGGGTGGTGCTGGAGCAAGAAGCACTGGTTGAAGCTTGCCAACTTGCCGCGATACTCGGAAATGATGAGTCCGATCTGGAAGGCCATTACGCCCTCGGTTGGTTGCACGCCTTCAGGTACCGGGCACTTCCCGAGGGGGCCGGGCAGCGGGACAGAGAGGAGGCCGTCGCGAAGTTCACGCCCTGCTTCGTGTTCGGCGCGGACGAGGAGGACCTGCCGGACGAACTGCTTCCAGATGTGGCCCAGCGAGCGCTTGCCTTTGCCTGGAGAATCCAGCAAGGGAACGCTTCGCCGAGCCCGGCGCTGCGAGCAAGATTGACCGATCTCCTGCGGCGCATCGCGGCAGCTGTCCCCCGCGGCGAAAGCGAGCACGCGGAAACGCTGTCCAATCTTTCCGTCATCCTGAAATCTCACTTTGACGCAGGTGGCGAATCAGCGGATCTGGAAGCGGCGATTGACGCTGCCCTGGGCGCAGTGGAAAGCACGGGCACAGGACATCCGAACCAGCCGGTCATGCTGTCCAACCTGTCAGGCATGCTGATGGGACGCTTCACCCATCTAGGTAAGGTGGCGGACCTGGACGATGCGATCGAGATTGCTCGATTGGCAGTCCAAGCGGCCGCGGGATCCCCTGCCCACCGGGCTGGCGGACTCAACAATCTGGGCACCGCACTGCAGACTAGGTTCACCGAGAGAGGCATCCTGTCGGACCTGGACGCGGCGATCGAAGATTTCCAGGAAGCGTCAGACCTCTGCGCCGAGGACGACGACAAGGCAGGAGTTCTTCACAACCTTGGGATCGCCTGGCGGGCCCGATATGAAAGTACCGGTGTCCCGGCGGATCTGGAGAACGCGATGGAGTGCTGCCAAGCCGCAGTCGAGGCTGCCTCCGAAGAACATCCTGGGCGCTCCATATTCCTGTCTGGGCTCGGCGGCATCGCGCTAACGCGATTCGAGCGTACCGGGGAAGCAGCCCATCTGGACCGATCCGTGAACGCGTTCCGAGAGGCTCTGGAGCTGCTCCCGCCGGGGCACCGGGCTCGTGGGCTTCGTCTCTCTGGCCTCGGACAAGCGCTCCTAGCGCGATACCGCCTCGTCGGCGACAGATTTGACCTCGAGGCGGCGATCGAAATGAACCGCGCCGCCTCCCGAGAAATCGCCCCGCAGAAGAGCGAGTTCAACGCGGTTCTCAACAACCTGGCCACCTCCCTCTGGCAGCGATTCGAACGCACTGGTCATATGGCCGACCTGGACGAGGCGATCAGCGCGAGTCGCGCTTCCGCACAGGCCACCGCGGACAGTCACGTTGACCGGCCGACCCGTCTGTCCAATGTTGGTCTGATGCTGTGGACTCGGTTCAAGCACACCGGGGCGTCGTCGGACTTGGATGCCGCGATCGAGTTTGCACACGGAGCTGTGAAGACGGCACCTCGTGCACATTCCGCTTTGGCGGCGATGCTGTCCAATCTTGGCGCAGTGTTGTTGCAACGCTACGAACGGAACAGGGACCTTCAAGACCTCGACGAGGTCATCCGAGGGAACCGCGAGGTCCTCAGGATTGTGGAAGCAAGCAGCCCTGATCGCCCTCGTTTCCTCGCGAATCTGTGCACCGCCCTGCATGCCCGCTTTCAGCGCACTGGAAGCGTTGAGGACCTGGACGGCGCGGTCGTGGCGGGACGCGATGCGACCGCCACTGTCCCATCCCACCACCCCGAGCGCCCGAAGTATTTGTCCTTGCTGGGAGGTGTGTTGACCGGCAGGTTCGAGAAGACCGGATCTATAGCGGACCTGGATCAGGCGGTGGTTGCGTGCCAGGCCGCGCTCGACATCTCGCCCGCGGAACATCCAGAGCGCGCCGACTACCTGTTCCAGCTCGGGACGGCCCTGCATCTCCGGTATCAGCAGACTCACTCACCGCACGACTTTGATCCCGCCCTGGCTGCCCACGTGGAAGGTGCGCGAGCCGACGGGTCCAGGCCCTCGATTCGGATTCGGGCCGCTCAGGCAGCGGCCTCAATGACCGGACGCCCAGATCCTGATCTCGCAGCCGAGCTCCTGGCCGGTGCCGTACGCCTGCTACCCGAAGTGGCAGACCGCCGGCTGAGCCGTGGTGACCAGCAGCACGCCATGGGCAAGTGGTCCGGACTGGCCGGAGACGCCGCTGCACTGGCTCTCGATTCTCACGACGGCACACCCGCCGATCGAGCAGTGCAGGCACTGCAGTTGATCGAGGTCGGCCGCGGCGTCCTCCACAGCCAGGCGCTGGACATGCGGAGCGACCTCGCAGAGCTTCGTGAGCGCCATCCCGACCTGGCCCATCGCTTCGAGGCGCTGCGGGACGATCTCGACCGGCCGATGGAAATGGCCTCCCCCACGAAGCCCCAGGGCCGAGTTAGCGCGGCCGTACGTGCGGTCGATGCTCAGGAGCAACGACGCAACCGGGCCGCCCAACTTCAGGCCACGCTGGACAACATCCGAATGCAGGACGGATTCGCCAGCTTTGCTCGTCCCCCCGCCGTCAGTGAGCTTCTAGCACAAGCCAACTCCGGCCCAGTGGTGAGCTTCAACGTCAGCAACTATCGCAGCGACGCATTGCTGTTGACGTCCGATGGAATCGAGTCCCTGAACCTGCCCGACCTCACGTACGACCTCGTCATCGACCAGATACAGACCTTCCACAGGGCCCTGGAAACCGTTGCGGATCCGCACTCGACGCCCCTCGCTCGGAAAGAGGCGCAAGCGGCGCTTCACGCTGTCTTGGGGTGGCTGTGGGACGCGGCGGTCGAACCGGTCCTGCGTAGCCTCGGTTTCACTCGTGAGCCCACTCCTGCCCAGCCGTGGCCCCGCGTCTGGTGGGCACCTGGCGGGCTTCTCTCATTGCTACCCCTGCACGCTGCAGGCCATCTTTCCGAGCCGCTCCGGGCGGGCTTGGAAGACAGCGAACCGCGGACGGTCATGGACCGCGTCGTCTCCTCGTACACCACCACTATTCGCGCACTGCACCACGCACGCCGTCATCGGGCCTCCACGCCGTCCGTGAGCCGGGCATTGATCGTGGCCATGCCCACCACTCCGGGCGTCCAAGGCCGCCTGGACCACGTCTCGGAAGAAGCCGAAATGCTGTGCGGCCTGCTGCCCGAGTCGACGCTCCTGATGGAGCCGGGCGCAGAGGCTGACGGCATGACCGCCCCCGGTTCGGAGACACGACCGACCAAGGCGCGGGTCCTGAAGTCTCTCTCCGATTGTGGGGTCGTTCATTTCGCATGTCACGGCGCCCACGACCCCGACGATCCGTCCCAAAGTCTGTTGCTTCTGCACGACCACGAACGTGATCCGCTCACGGTGGCGAGCCTCGCAGCAGTGAGGACGGACTCGGCCCACCTGGCCTATTTGTCAGCGTGCCGAACAGCGTTCATGGAATCCGTAGAGCTGATCGATGAGGCCATCCACCTCACATCGGCCTTTCAGCTTGCCGGTTTCCCCCACGTCGTTGGCACCCTCTGGGAGATAAACGACGAGGTGGCCTCACATATGGCAGCCGATTTCTATGCTGAGCTCGGCGGGGGCACCGACCCGCATGGTGGCCTCGACATAGATGCAGCTGCCCGTGCTCTGCACCGCACTGTGCGTAATTTCCGTGATCGATATCCAAGGTCCCCTTACCTCTGGGCGGCACACCTGCACGCCGGGATCTGAAAGTCGGCGGTGGCGCGGCTGCTGAGCCGCGGCATCGATATGTACACAGCTGGGGATGCTGCTCGAACCTCGATCACGACTAGGGCCTGTCTGGAGTTGAAATCTTTGTGGGCTGATTCGAGCTATCGAACTGGCGCTTGACTGGTAGAACCGTCGGTGTGACGCGACGCCAGCTGAGCGACAGTGAGTGGGAGTTGATCGAGTCGATTCTGCCGGTCGGACAGTACGGCCCGTACCCGCAGCGGCTGCGTAAGCAGTGCGAGGGCTTGGTGTGGCGGTTCCGGACCGGCAGCCAGTGGCGGGAGATGCCGCGGGAGGAGTTCGGGGCCTGGCAGACGGTCTACGAGCGCTTTGCCCAGTGGCGGGACGCGGGCGTGTTCGCCGCGCTGATGGAGGGGATGATCGCCGAGGCCGCCCGACGCGGCCAGGCGGACATGTCGTTGGTGAGCGTGGACTCCACGGTGGCGCGTGCGCATCGACGCGGCCGAGATGGTGGTGGACCCGGAGGTCCTGACGGCGCTGGAGGAGGCTGCGGCGGAGAAAAAGGGCAGCGAAATCCGGGCAGGCCGCCGACAGTCCTCAGTTCGTCGCGGTACTGAAAAACGTCAGGGTGCGCGGGCCCGTCGGCCGCCCCCGCACCCGCCCCGACGCGGATGCTGCCGACTGGGCGTACCTTTCCCGGCCGACCGCGCCCACCTGAGCAAACACGGCATCAAGGCCGTGATCCCGGAGAAGGCCGACCAGGCCGCCAACCGCAAGAAGCGCGGCAGCGCCGGCGGCCGACCGGTGTCCCACAACGCCGAGCAGTACAAGGACCGCAACACCGTGGAGCGCTGCATTGACAGGATCCGGGCCTGGCGGGGCCTGGCCACGCGCTACGACAAGATACCCGACAGCTACATGGCAGGGCTCCAACTACGCAGCTCGATCATCTGGATGTGCAGCCTCGACCCCGCCACGTGATGCACAACTCCAGACAGGCTCTAGAAGGCACGAAGCTCGAAGCTGATCCCCATGCCGTCGAGGTCGCTTTCGAGCCGCCAGCAAACGTCGCTCTCGTAAAAGCTCGCTGCATCGCCGTTCCCCTCAGCGGGGTCGATCTTGTCCATCTCGGGGACGTCGTAGGCCATCGTGTACCCGGCCTCCGTGTCGGTCCACTGGACCCGGACCACCATGACCGCTGTGCCGATGTCGTAGTTGTCGTTCCCGTGGTTTTTAGCGATGTACTCGAACGGGTACGTGAACGTATAGCTGTCGTCCTTCTTGATCGACCGCAGGTAGTCCTGCTCGTTCTCGAAGCCATAGTTGTTCGACTCACTCCACATGGAAGGAGCGTAATGCCCTGCAGCCCTGCCAGAGTCGACACTATGGGCCAGTAGGCAAAGCGCTCGTAGACCGTCTGCCAGGCCCCGAACTCCTCCCGCGGCATCTCCCGCCACTGGCTACCGGTCCGGAACCGCCACACCAAGCCCTCGCACTGCTTACGCAGCCGCTGCGGGTACGGGCCGTACTGTCCGACCGGCAGAATCGACTCGATCAACTCCCACTCACTGTCGCTCAGCTGGCGTCGCGTCACACCGACGGTTCTACCAGTCAAGCGCCAGTTCGATAGCCCGAATCAGCCCACAAAGATTTCAACTCCAGACAGGCCCTAGTGTTCTGAGTCAGGGATTCAGTTCAGATGTATAGGCTTGCCCTATGGTGCGGACGGGACGGCCGAAGGCCGAGTTGACGTTGTCGGGTGAGGAGCGGGCCGCACTCGAGGAGTGGGTGCGGCGCCGGTCCACGCCGCAGGCGTGGGCCTTGCGGTGTCGGATCATCCTGGCCTGTGCAACCGGGGCTTCGAACAAGGATGTTGCGGAGCAGTTGGGCACGACGCCTCATGCGGTGGGCCGTTGGCGGGCCCGGTTCGTGCAGTATCGGATAGCCGGTCTGGGTGACATGCCGCGTCCGGGCGGCCCGAGAACGGTGACGGACGAACAGGTCGCCGCAGTCGTCACCAAGACGCTGGAGTCCACCCCGAAGAACGCGACGCACTGGTCGACGCGGTCCATGGCGAAAGAGATGGGTCTTTCGCAGTCGTCGGTGTCACGGATCTGGCGGGCGTTCGGGCTGCAGCCGCACAGATCGGAGACCTTCAAACTGTCGACCGATCCGTACTTCGTCGACAAGGTCCACGACGTCGTTGGGTTGTATCTGGACCCGCCCGAGCGGGCATTGGTGTTCTGCGTGGACGAGAAGTCGCAGATCCAGGCCCTGGACCGGTCCCAGCCCGTGCTGCCGATGATGCCCGGGGTTCCCGAGCGGGCAACCCACGACTACGTCCGCGCCGGCACCACCACACTGTTCGCCGCCCTCGAGGTCGCTACCGGCAAGGTGATCGGCTCGCTGCACCGCCGGCATCGCGCCGAGGAGTTCAAGAAGTTCCTGGCCAAGCTCGACAAGGAAGTACCCGCCGGTCTGGACATCCACCTGATCTGCGACAACTACGCCACCCACAAGACTCCCGCCATCAAGAAGTGGCTGCTGGCTCACCCCAGGTTCCATCTGCACTTCACACCGACGGGCTCGTCCTGGCTGAATCTCGTCGAGCGGTGGTTCGCCGAACTCACCAACAAGCAGATACGGCGAGGCGTCCACAAATCCGTCCAGGCCCTGGAAAAGGACATCCGCAACTGGATCGCAGCCTGGAACACAGACCCCAAGCCATACGTCTGGACGAAGACCTCCGACGAGATCCTCGAACGCCTCGCCTCATATCTGAACAGAATCCCTGACTCAGAACACTAGCGCGAGTGCGCGGTGCGGGGTGGGTCTCGACGTGATGGGCGGCCCGCTTTCGCGGTGACCTTGCACGCCAGCCCTCGCCGACGGAGCGTAGGCCATAGGGCAGGGCGCACTGAAGTCCTCATCCGGTATGACGGAGATCAGCCGCCACAACGCGCGTCGGCCGGCTGCGTTGCGGTGGAGTATCAGTCCTGGGGTACGGGTCTCACGCTGGGTGCGATCGACCTGCCGCGGTCCGCCATCGCGACGGCGTTTGCCAGAGCCGACTCATCGCCTCTGATGTGGCTGTGCCAGTACCCCTTCAGGGCTCGACGGGCATGTGCCCACGCCTGTCGCGTCGCTTCAAGGGGGTTCTCGGGCCGGCGGGTGGGGCTGCAGTGACCCGCTGCGGAACCCGTGGGCCCAGAGGCATCGGTCCATGAGTTTTCGGGACGTGCACCGCCGCTGAATGAGAATGTTCGTGGGTGGGTGCTTCGTACGGCTAGGGGCGCCCTCACCGACTGGTGTTCCTTCGCCGCGATCTGGCCGTCGGCCCGCGCATCGACCTCCTCGGCTCATGCCTCGCGCCGGTCGCCGGCACCGAGTACCAGGACCGGGAACCGGACGAGAACGCCCTGTATGCGGGACCGAATGCGACCCGGAGGCAACTCAGGGTGCCCTGATGGACCAGCGCTTGGGGCGGCGTCCGGAAGACTGCGCTTACGCACTGCGAGGGCGCGCAAGAGCATCTCGGGCGGCGCTGGGCAGTGTCGCAGAATCCCGTTTCCGCTGATCAAAGATGTTCGCCCTTGACCGGCGTGACGCCCAGTCCACCGGAGTCCTGGCCAGGCAGTCACGCCTCAATCACTTGCCCTCGCGAATGTAGGTCGCACCGAACGTCTTCACCTGGCGGTACTCCTGGAGCCGGGTCGCGAGGTCGAACGCGTCACCGGTGACGTACTGGAAGATGTCGAGGCCGCGCCCTAGCACGATTTTCCAGCCAGTGTCGGTGACGATCGACCGGTCGTGGATCGTGTTTGTGAACGAGACGTCGAGGTTGATGCCGCCGGCTGCTGCGCCCTGCTTAACCTTGACCAGGAGCTCAAGTTGCTTGCGGACCTTGTCCTCGCCGCCGTTGCTCTCTGAGGTGATGAGCTTGACGTTGACCTCGTCGGCGGCGTCCTTGATGACGGCGATCCCCTCGATGAGTTCCATGAGGTTGCGAGCCTGGTGGAACTGTCGAATGTAGGGGTCTGTGATCGTAATCTGCCCGGCTCCACGCAGGTACGGAGCGAGCAGCGTGTCGAACGAGACGCCGCGCTGGTTCTCCTGAAACTCACGGTGCCCCTCGAACAGCGGAGCCACCACATGCGCGTGCTCATCCGGGGTCTCGTCATGGACGGCGGGCACCGTCACGCCTGTCGGCGGTTCGATCGCGCTATCAGCAGCCCCCGAACCTTCGCGGCGGTCGCGATGGTAGTACGCCGGATATTCTTCCTCCTCCAGGGTCGAGACCGTGTGCCAGGTTCCGCTCCTGTCCAGGTACCCGAACTTGACATCGGCCATGGTCGAGTCGATCCGCAGGATCTGGTCCTTGACGCGCTTGCGTCCCTCGATCGCGAACCGCAGGATCTCCTCTATCTCCTCAGGCGCGGCCTCCCCGTGCGGGTAGAGGATCTTCATCAGCCCGGAGAACGTCTTGTGGATCCCGTCACGGTCACGCGTCGAGATGTCCGACGAGAGCGAGAAGTGCTGCTGGTAGCGGTCCGAGTAGTCCTGGGAGCGCATCGACTTGAGCACTTCGGCGATATAGTCGACGACGAATCCGTAGCCTTCCGAGAACATCTCCCCGCGGATGGTGTCGACCTCCCACCCAGGGCTGTAGTGGTGCAGCCGGTCGAGGTAGGCGGAGTCGTGGTAGCTCTCGGGCAGCTCGTCGAACAGGTCGGAGTGCTTGAGCATGTACGGCACGGTGTGGGAGGTGTTGCCGACGAACACCATCGACGCCTCAGCACCGAGCGTCTCGACGCCGCGGGAGAACGACTTGTTCGCCATGTAGTTCTTCATGATGTCGACGAGCGCCCTGTCGGCGCGCTTCTTCTTGCCGGCGAACTCATCGAACGCGACGACATCCCAATAGCCGACCAGGCCGATGCGCCCGTTGGCATTGTTGACGAACAGCTTCGGCACGGTGACCTCGCCACCGGAGATGAGCATGCCGTGGGGCGAGAACTCCGAGAAGATGTGGGACTTGCCGGTTCCCTTGGGGCCAAGCTCGACGAGGTTGTAGTTACGCTCCACGAACGGGATGAGCCGCACGAGCTGGATGAGCTTGGCCCTTCTCCCGAACAACTCGGGATTGAACCCGATGGACTGCACGAGTAGGTCGATCCACTCGTCGGTGGTGAACGCGCGCCGAGCCGCCAGGTAGCCCTCGACGTCGAAGTTCGACAACTGGATGGGCTTGATCGAACCAAGTATCCACGGCACAACCCGCGAGTCGTCACTGTGGAAGTACTCGATGTCGCAGATGCACCAAACTCCTCCGACGAGCAGCTTCGGGTGCGCCTTGATCGTGGTGGGCTCGACAAGTACGCCCTTGATGCCGAGGTTAGCGAACTCGGCCTGGTAGACGTCGTCCTTCTCGTTGAGCGTGGCCGTGACCTTGTCAATAACGCGGTGCCGCCCGCGCTCGCGGATCGTGGACTTCACCAGTTCGGACTGGTTCCGGTGCACGTAGTGGTCGGCCAGGATCTTGCGCACCGTGTCGATGCCCGCCTGGATGGTGGCCTCATCGTCGGATGCCGCGTACTGCCCAAGCAGGTATTCCAGCACGTAGGAGGGCACGATGGCGTTGCCTTTGACGGCCTTCACCAGGTCCTTGCGCACGACCGCTCCCGGGAAATGCCGGTTGATCTTGCGGTCCAGCTCGCTCTGCGTCGGCACGGCATCGACTGGCGCGTCTAGGCCGACGGATGCCTCCTGGCTGACCTCACTCACTTCGCTCATGGCTGCACCCTCCTTAGAAGTCGAAGTCCGAGGCGAATGAGCGCTTCAGCGTGTACATCGCCTTGGCGTAGACGCGCCATTGGTTGGTGTTGGGGATCAGTTCCTCCAGGCGGAACTCGACTGCCCGGTTGTTGTAGTCGTTCGCATCCCGGCTGAGCAGCATGACCGCGCGCTGGTAACGGTCTCGCTTGTCGGTCGACTCCTGGTCGAACACCAGCGCGGCGTGGTTCGAGACGAGGGTCTCACCGACGTAGAGGCCCGCCCGCACCGTGCGTGGCTGGACCTTCTCGCTCGCCGGCTCGCTCTGAAAGAGCTTCACCACCAACTGCCCGGTCGTGATCTTGTCCGACTCGGGCAGGATCTCCACGTTGACCAAGCGGGTGTCGCTCTTACGCTTCTTGTTGATCGCCAGCACGGGCACGACGATCTCCTGGAGAGTCGCGCCGCCGTGGACGAACCTCGCGCCGGAACCCTTGAGCCGCAGCCTGTGGATCGACTTCGGTACCTGCACTTCGTAGTTGCTGTCGAGCCCGAGCTGCGCAGAGGTGAACGTCTTGAACGCCGGGTCGGGTTTCAGCCCTGTGCCCAGCACGTAGCGGCGTGCCTGCACGGCGATGTTGTCGCCCTGCGGGGCGACCGACAGGTAGCCGGCGTCGTCGAGTGCGGAGTCCTGGAAGAGGAAGCCGTGGTCGGCGGTCACGAGGATGTTGGTTGCGTCGGCGCTTGCGAGGCGCTTGACCAGGTCGACAAGCTCTTCCAGCGTCTTCTCTGCGGCCTCGAAAACCTGCCGCTCGGTGCCCTGCTTGTCGCCGATCGCGTCGATGCGGTTGTGGTAGACGTACAGCACCTGGTGCTGCCGGTAAAGTTCGCGAATCTCATCGCGGGTCATGCCGAGCAGGTCTTCAGCGGGGATCGCCGTGCCCCGCACGCTGGCGAGGATCTTGCTGCGGTTGCCAGTGCCTGACGACGGCTGGCCATCCACATCGACGAGATCACCCTTGCCGGAATGCCCGACCCTGGTGTGCGGCAAGAGCGCGGCCATCCCGAGCTGGGTGTAGCTCGGCAGCACACCCAGAACGGCATCAAGGGTCGCGTCGAAACGGTCCTCCTGGCGGATACGCGAACCCAGCTCGTCGGCGACCTCGTAGCGCAGGGCGTCGGAGATGATGACGACGGCCTTACGCCGGCCGTCCCGCGTGATGGGCCTGACGTGGTCGGCGAAGAACGAGGTCTGCGGCCGGAGCACGGCGGAACGCCACCGGTCGACGCCATCGACATGCTGCTGCCACGCCGCGCCGAGGGTGTACAGGAACTTGTTCGCATAGAACGACTCGACCTGCGCCCGCAGCCCTTCCAGCGGCCCGGTGTGCTCGGCGGTGCGGGCCGCGTAGGTGAACTGCCGGTAGAACTGATCGATGCGGAACCAGTCTCGCCGGTACCGCTCCAAGCCCTCATCGAACGACTGCATCGACAGGCTGAGCGCGCTGAGCGCGGTCATCAGGTCAGAAGCGCTACCGATCGCGGCGTACAGCCTGCGATACCCGTCGATCCAGAAGCTGCTCTGACGCCCGCGAACGACTTCAGTGACTTCGCGGGCCGTGACCGCTCGGTCGGCTACGGCGCGCGCAAGATCACTGATGATCTTCTGGTCGACCTCCTCGAACAGGTCGTTGCCCAGCAGATCTCGGAAGCTTGCGTCCTGGATGGTGCTCAAGTAGTCCAGGTCTCCGGCCGCCCGCCTCGCAAGTGTGGTCATCGCCTTCTCGCTCCGCCGGTCATTGCGCAAACTGGCGAAGTCGAGCTGGATGTCCCGTAGCCCTCCGGGGCGTTCTGACTTGAACCCGTCGACGGCCTGCCGGAACATCCACAGCACGAAGTCTTCGAGGCTCGGGCTCGGCGACGTGTACCCGTAGATCGACCCGACTCCCCGCCAGTAGAAGTGGTCGAGGCCGTACTCGACGAGCGCGCCGTATTTCGCGCTCGCACCACTGGCGTTCTCGATGAGCAACGTACGGGTGATTTCCAGCAGGCTGTGCTCTCGCTGACCGAGCAGAACCACGGACATCTTGGCTTGCAGCTTCCGGGTGTCATCGTCAGCGTTGAGTAGCGCCTTGAGGCTCTGCACTCGCTTGGGCGCCTGGAAGAACTTCTCGTGAGATTGCACTATCTCGCCGACGCCGTCGCCGTTGATCCCTAGTTCCTGCTGCACCAACGAGGTGCGGTCCGCAGTGAATACCCCGTAAGCCAGCTCCAGGTCGAGCAACCAGTTGCCGATTCCCGCTGGCACGGCGCCCGAGCGGTAGACGAGGAACTTCCCCTCGGGCTCCGAGTGCAGCAGCCGGCTCTTGACCGCGTACTCGTCGTTGGCGACACGTACGATCTCGACGCCATCCAAGTCGAGTGAGTCAAGGTCGGCGGCGTACTCGCCCTCGGGGTCGTGCCAGAACACCACCCGGTGCGTCTCGAAGCGACGCTCCAAGTGGGACCGAACGACGGATGCCTCAGCCATCGCTTGCCTCGAGACCGGGGATTTTCTTCAAGGCGGCACCGAGTTTCGGGTAGTTGGCCTTTACCCCGTCATCGAGGTCGATCTG
Source organism: Streptomyces sp. NPDC005761 (assembly GCF_040630635.1). Classification (NCBI taxonomy): domain Bacteria; kingdom Bacillati; phylum Actinomycetota; class Actinomycetes; order Kitasatosporales; family Streptomycetaceae; genus Streptomyces; species Streptomyces sp. NPDC005761. The sequence continues at coordinate 53,743 of NZ_JBEXXX010000008.1, forward strand.
TACCTGCTGGGTCGCCAGCGGGTACAGCACGTCGTGCTCGTACTCGTCAAGTTCGAGCAATACCTTGCGTAGGCGGTCCACCTCCTTCTCCGCGGCACCCCTCTCCCGCGGCGTGCCGGAGCCGGCAGCAAGGCGCTCGTGGTGCTGTCGGCTGGCCTCCAGTTTCGCCTTGAACTCGCGCAGGTACTCGTTGAGCACGGTCGAGGCCGTGGACGGCGAGTAGCGGTGTATGTAGACGAGGGCATTGAACGATCCCTTGGGGCTGGAGAACAGCCAGTAGATCGGCCGCTTCTTGTACCGCTGAACGTGGTCTTTGTAGAACGACTTCACGAAGTAGTCGCGCAAGTCCTTGACACCGAGCGACTCGGTGACGAAGCGCAGGTTCTCCTCGAAGTGCTGGCCACCGAACGCCACCCGGAGGAACTGCCGGAACCGCGCCACGATGTCGTCCTCGAACCAATCGCCGTCGACGATCGGGATCACATTGTCCTTGTCGGGCATGAACGACGGGTTCGGCACCTTAGCCAGATAGTCCTGCAGCGTGTCGCCCTGGTCTGCGAGGATCAGTCCCGGCTCATCGAGGCTGTAGCGCCCGAAGACGCAACCGACCGCATACGACAGGAAATCGACGAGCGAATCCGCGATGCGAATCTCTTCGTAGTCCGACCGGCCCGGTCCGTACCTGAACGGCGGATTGACCCGAAGCGTCACCTCGCTCTCCTCGACCCGGGGATCGAGTTCACCTTCCAGTCCGAACGCGCGAATGAAGGTTTCGTTGTTGCGCTCTTCGAGCCGGCGCTGCACATCGACCAGATCCAGCTCGACCGCCCGGTGGTGTGCGAGCACCGACGCCAACGCGGATTCACCATTGTCCGACGCGGCCACCAAGGGATTCACGCGGAAGTTCCAGGAAATCTCCTGCGCGTCCCAGTCCTGACGCGAACCCTCGATGAGTCCGGAAACAACACTGTCGACGTCCGGTTGATCGACTTTCTGTGGAAGCGGAAGTCGTGCAATATCGCCGGATTGGAAGTTGAGGGTCGGCGCAATAGCCTCAAGGGCAGCCTCGGAAACCTTGGAGTTCAAGAAACCTAGGAAGAGTCTCCGTTGCTGCTCCGAATCCGCGAAGAGGGACATGCCGGCACCATCGAACACGAATCCTTCGGGGAAGTGCCTGAACGATGGTGACGAGCCAGCGATCTTCGACCACGACACTGACGGATGGAAGTAGAACTGCCGCGACGGGAGGTGATTCCCCTGCCTACTCAAGATGTCGTAGCTGTGGGAATCAAAGGCGACAACCGACTGCTGGTTCCCGTACCACTTTCGGTACGAACCTCCCTTGTTGTACGGGAACCACTTCCTCCCGGAGCCATGTGCGACTTCCGTGCTCGGCGCGTCGAGGAAACTGCGTCCGGAGTCGACCTCCCACCAGTTCCGGACGAAGCGCGCGTTCTCTCCAGTGTTCATGCCGCAGCGCGGCTCCGCGACACTGCCCAGCAGTTCGTTGCCGGTCATCGCGTGGAGTAGGACAGGACTCATCCAATACGCGATCACCGCGCCGGGCAACGCGGCGAGGTCCGAGTTCCTGACTCGGTACAGGATGTCTCGACTCTCCCCCGCCGCGACCCGGCGCAGTTCACTCGCCTTCTCGGATTCCCTCGCACCCCTGACAAGCCGGACGTAAGTTCCGTGGAAGGGATTGCGCTGTGAGTCGACCGCGATGACGAACGCCGTGGTGGACACAACCTCCCCACCGATGCTGTCGAACGCGTTGGTCCCCAGATGAGCCATCGAGGAAATCTGGTGACCGTCGGCGATCTGCTTCCTGAGCTTTGCGAACGACGACAGGAACATCCACGACTGCATCGTGATCATGGCCACTCGTCCGTTCGAGACGGACAAGTCAATGTTGCGCTCGATGAAAGCTGCGAAGAGGTCGGACTTCGAGCGGGGGAACTTGGCCTTGACGAAGTCGCTCAGGCGGGAATCCATGTTTCCAGTACCCATATATGGCGGGTTCGCGACGACGACGTGGTAACGGGGAGAGAGGTACTCCGCCTGCCGTATGACCTTGTGTGCACGCTCCCGAAGCTCATCGCCGATGATGTCGCCGTCGTCCGACCTCTGCGCATCGAGGTACTCCCTGAGCGGCTCGATCAGTTCCTCGCGTGGGCGGATGAGTGATCCGACGGTGTCAGCGTGCCGGAACTGGTTCCAGAACACCTCCTCGGCCGCGCGGTCGCCACCGCGGGTGACGCACGTGTCTTTCAGCTCGTCCGGGGTGAACGAAATAGGTTCGAGCACGCAGATGTTCGGCTCGACCTGTTTGTTGAAGAAGGTACGCTTGCGGGCGCGCGCCTTCATTGTGAGAGCGAACGCGGCCAAAGCTCCCGCGCGAGGGTCGATCTCGGTACCGTAAAGGTTGTTGGCGAGGATCAGCCCGGGGATATCAGACGGCGCGTAGCCCTCTTCCTCATATATGGCATAGAGCAGCTCGAACGCGTAGGTGAGCATGTGGCCGGAGCCGCATGCGGGGTCGATGATCTTCAGCTCTTCGGGGCTGGAGACCTTGAGGTAGTCGCTTTCCTCGTCGGCCGGGGCGATGTAGTAGTCCATCTGGTCGGCGAGCTGCGAAGCGGGCCGGTTGAGCAGCCAAAGCCGTCCGAGGGAGTTCTCGACGAGGTAGCGGACAATCCAGTGTGGGGTGAAGAGCTGGGTGGCGGCGGGGATCTCGGCAGCGCCGGCCTTTTTGTTCTTCTTGAACCCGGCGAAGACCTCGTCCTTACGCTCGGAGATGTAGAACTGGTACAACCAGCCGATGACCTCGACGTCTTGGCAGACGTCCTCGTTGAGTACGGTGACAACGCGGGCTAGCACGGAGTCGTCTGCGAGCAGGTTGGCGGGGATGAGTAGCTCGGTGTAGTCGCCCTCGCGCTCAAACATGAACGGCATGGCACGGTTCCAGTGACGGCAGTACTCCGCGAGCAGCAGCGAGTACGCCTCGCCTTGCGGGTCGTCGCTGCGGCGCGTGCCATTGAGCAAGGTCGTCACGGTCTCGACGGTGCGCTGGTCGGTGACGACCGTGCTGTCGATGTTCCCGCGCTTAGCTTCGGCAAGGATCTCCGGCTGGCCGGCCTCGCGGCCTCGTTCGGGTGAGACGACGCTGACGCCGGTGTAGCCATTGGCGTCCATGAACCGCAGCGCGATGATGCGGTTGAACCAGGTGTAGGCGACCTTGTCCGCTACGGCGGCGCGGCCTCTGTCACCGCCGCCAGTCGCATTGACGGCCTTCTCCAGTGCCACGACGGCGCTGCGCTGCTCGACACGCTCGGGCGAGGCAGGGGCGAGTACGACCGCGATGCGAGCCTCCACCTCACGGATGAGTGCGGTGCGGGCCCAGGCAGCGAAAGACTTGAGCGGAGCGGTTTCCATCAGAGCGCGATTCGCTTTCCGTCGTTGAGCGTGGACAGCAGGGCACTACGGAGCGCTTCGAGGTACCGGTCGACGTCCTCGGGGGTCTCCAGCACGCCGTGGGCATCCGGCACCGTGATGGTCTTGACCGAGACGGTCTGCTTGACCGGCACGGGTGCGGGGTCGTCGGTGCCGCCAGTGGGGCGGGCGGAAGAGACGAGCTGATCGAGCAGCGCAGGGTAGGTCTTCTCCTCGAAGCTGTTCCCCTGCTCGCGGATGAGCGCGATCTGCCTTTCGCTGCTGAGTCGATCGATGAGCTGGTCGATCGTACGAACGGCCCTCTGCTTTGCGTCCTCCGTGGCGTTCTCGTAGTAGGCGCTGCCGAGAACCTCGGTCTTGCGTCCCTCAATGGCCTCAATCACCGTGGCACGGTTGGTCGCGAGTGCTTCGTCGACCTGCTTGCCGAGCGCCTCAGCGGCTCGCTTGAGCTGGATCATGCGGTTACCGCGGAACGCGTTGGGGTCTTCGAGTAGCCGTTTCACCTCGGCGTCGCTGCCAGCGGGCAGGTAGCCGAGGTTGTTCGTGCTCGCCGTGAGCTGAGTGACGGCTTCGTCGTAGATGGCGCGCTGGCCTCCGTTGAGGAACGACTGGATCGGGTCGATCACGGATTCCTTAACGTCGAGCAGTTCGTCGCAGAGACCGAACTCGGTCAGGTACCACTCGTCGGGCTTGCCAACGACCTGTTCGAGCAGCGCGATCGGGGCGGCCAACTGCTCCACGAACGGGTACTTCGACCCGTTCACGCACGCCTTCAGCTCGTCGAGTTTGCCGCGCAGCTTGTCGCTGCCATGCCGGGCAAGCTCAAGCGGGTCCTTCGACGCGGTTGTCTCGTCGAAGAAGTCGGTGCAGAACTTACGGAGCGTCGCGACCTTGCGCTCGTCGAAGACCTTCTGGAGAGCCACCACCGCGTGCGAGTGCTTCTGCGTGTTACGCAGCACCGCCGTGACCTCGGTGCGCTTCAAAGCGTTCCCATCGACGATGATCGTGAGCTTCGAGGTGCCGACGAGCCAGGCGGTGACGACCTCGATCGAGGCGAGGTCCCAACCGTAGGGCTTTGCCTGGAACGCACCCACAATCGTCTTGACGGTCGCCTGCTCGCCGAGCCGGTCTCGTTGCATAACGAACGAGAACACTTCGTCACCCGGGGTTGCGAGCTTTGACAGAGACGGGTCGTCGAACATGCCCGACTGGTCGGGGTTGGCGAACATGGCGACCTGCTGCTCGCCGTAGGTCGCCCCGCCGAGCAGGCTGAGCTGGGTATAGGTACGGCTGACGAGGTCTTGGAACCCGTCGGTCACACGGGCGATGGCGTCCTGAGTTGCGGAGGTCACGTCGGCGGCGTTGATCACGAGCTCTGCCTTGCCGACTGCGCGGCGGATGCGCACGACGAGTTCCTTCTCGCGGTCGACGTTCTGCGCTGCCTTGGAGCGCAGGATCTGGTCTTCGATCGCCGTGAGCGAGGTCGTCTGCTTGCGCTTGGTGTACTTCTCGGTCTTGATGAGTAGCCGCAGATCAGACTGGGCGCGCTCGTCAGGTTCCAGGATGACGCGCAGCTCGTCTTTGCCGGCGCTGTGCATCCGGGTCTCTTCGGGGCCGTACGGGTACTCGGGGGTGATGAAGTGAACCGTCAGCTCGTGCTGCTTCCCGTATACCTGGTCGTCGAGCTTGTAGCCGAACGGGAAGTCCTGGCCGTTCTTGGCGTACCGCAGCTTGCTGGTGCGGATGACTTCGCCCGAGAGGATCTTGAACAGGCGACCGTTGACCTCGGAGGCGTCGATGTCGACGTTCTTGATTTCTTCCTCGATGACCTGTTCTTCGTTGGTTAGGTACTCGTAGACGTTGCCGTTGCGCTGCACGTACGTCTGCGTCTCCAGCAGCGCCAGGGCCTCCTGTACCTGCCTGGACAGCGCGGGCAGGTCAAGCCCGAACCGGTCGTAGACCAGCACGGTCAGATTGCGCAGGGTCGCGTGGAAGCCCTCGACGTACTTGACCAGGAACAGCGCCTTGAGCAGGCGCACGGCAAGCTCGTTGTCGAGGTTGCGCTCGGCGACGTCGATCGAGCGCTGCGCTGCGGACTTCAGCGAGGCCCGGATGCCCGCGAACATGTGGTCGAACGTCGCGAGCCTGCCGACCTCGACATCGCCGACGTCCTTGACGACCTGCTGCACGACGCCGAGCATGGAGCGCTCACCGACCGAGCTGTTGCGGCCCTCGAACACGTTGTGGTCCGAGATACCCTCTATCGCCGCCTGGAAGAGCGGGAACTGGTAACTGACGAATGGGTACGTACCGGCAAAGTGCGCCTCGTCAGCGTAGTTGCGGTACGTCTTCGCACCGTCAACGAAGTCGAACAGCGTCTTGAAATTCGCGTGCTGCTCGGCGTATATCTTCGCCAGGGCGGACTCGCCGGCCTCGTTCTTCTCCAGAAGACGCTTGCGGATGACCTCCTCAACATCGGCACTGGTGAGTTTCACCCGAGTCCTGAATCGCGCCTGGATCTTGGAGAAGTCGTTGCCCTGCTGCTTGGTGCGGTCGCCGACGACCTTGTCCATGTCCTCCTGGGAGGTGACGAACACCCACGCACGCCCCTGGCACTTGGTGTTCAGAGACTCGGCGATCGTCTGGAGGTTCAGCATCAGGTGCGTGTCCGACCCGATGAACTGGCCGACCTCGTCTACGAAGAAGTTCAGCCGGAAGCCCTCGTCCTGCTTGTCGAGCCATGCCTTGACCTCGTTGGCGAAGTCTTCGATCGACACCGAGTACTCGTTGCGGTACTTCGTCAGGATGTTGGTCGGCGTCGCCTCGGTCTGGCCGCTGACTTCGGCGTACGCCTTGGCCACATTGGCCTCTTCGAGCACACCCTCCTCGCGGCCGTGCACCCAGTCGCGTCCCGCGATCCGTGCGTACGCAGCCTTGAACGCCCCGTACTGGCCGCGGTTGTCCAGATCCCGCTCGAATCGTGCCACGTGGCCCTGGTTGCCGTAGTATCCGCGGCTCTCGTCGAAGACCTTGACGAACACCTTCAACAGCGCGTCGGCCTGGTCCTTCGTGATGAGCGTGGCCTTCTGGTCGATGTTGAACAGCAGGCTCTTGGCGGGGATGCGGTCGGCCTTGGTCAACAAAGCCGGGAGAAACGCATCCTGTGCCTTGGACTGGAAGCTCTCGGACACACGCTTCCGCGGGAACTCCTGCCCGTCTACGTCGCCGAGCAAGTGGGCGAGCATCTTGAGCAAGTGGGACTTACCGGAGCCGAAGAAGCCCGAGATCCACACGCCGTTCGCGTTGGTGTAGTTCGTGTACGCCTCAAGCAGGAGTTCGAGGCCCTTTGCGGCCTCGTTGGTCACAACGTACTCGTCTACCTCGGTACCCAGGTGCGCGGTGTCGTCAGCCTTGATGACGCCCTCGATCGGGCGCTGGACATCCTTGGCGAAGATCCCGTTCAGCTTCATCGAGTCAAGCCTCCTGTTCCAAGATGTTCTTGGCTCGGTAGTACTGGTCGTCTTTGAGTCGCCCGAACAGCACGAGCGAGGACCCCAACGTGTCGGACTGCTCGTAGCGGCCGGGAAAGAACATGAGCATCGGCTTGCCTGTCACGACGCTCTGCAAGTTATTGAGCACGTTGTGCGAGCGGATGTATGGGAAGACCTCGCCGATGCCGGTGAGGAAGAAGATGTCGAAGTCGCCTTCGGCGAGCTTGGCGCGAACCGCAGGCGCAACGTGGAGCTGCGGGTCGAGCATCCCCTGAAGCAGCTCGCGGAAGTCAGCCTTGTCCTGCTCGGGCTCGAGGGCGAGCAGGCGGTCCCAGACTCCGCGCTCTTTGAGCATTTCCACCGACAGGTCGTAGAGATTGATCTCGCGAACCACGATTCCCTTGTTGGCCAGTCGGTTCTTGACGCGCTTCTTGGCCCCCGCGACCAAGAGGGCGTCCTCGGGATCGTAGGGGTAGATGAAGAACGGCACCTCGTTGCTCAGGCCCTCCATCTCGAGGAACCGCTTGCCGCTGAGCACCTGAAACAGATGCTCTTCCTGCTTGGACAGCTCGGTCGGCGTCACCGTTCGGCCCTCCCTGTATCGCGATCGCTGGTGGGGAAAAACCGCAGTTCGCTTGGGGTCCGCGTGGACAAGGCACCAGCGACCCGCTGCGATAGCACGGCTTGGAGCAGGTGTTCGCGGTCGGAGAGCAGGCCGGCCTCGTTAAGCATTCGAAACACGTTCGAGCGCAGCTTGCGCAGAGTCGAGTCCTTGGCTTCAGCCAGCTCGGTATGCCACAGAGCCTTGCCGCGCACGAAGCTGTCATAGTCCTCGTACGTGAGAGTCGACGTCAGCAGGAGGAACCGCTCGCGCACCACTTCCTCGGCGAACTCGCCGATCAGGTCATAGCGACGGCAGGCAGCTGCCCACAGCAGGTGGCCGCGCTCGGTGGCCGTCGCGTCGATGAGCAGCTCGATCTCGTCGTCGGTGAGCACGGCGAGCCGCTGGGTGACCTCGCGGGCGAAGCGTTGCCCCGACGCGACTGTGCGAGCCTGCAGCAGGTTGTCATGCTCGATCATCGCGCGCACCTTCGACCAGTCGTGCTCGCGCAGGTACAGCGGCGCGGCGATGAGAGCCTCGCGCATGAGAAGGGCACCGCTGGTGAACGAGAGCGCATAGCGCGACGCAGGGGCGGTCCCTTCCGCCACGAGGCACCTCCTTTCGGGCCAGGCAAGTCGATCAGGATACGGCGACCCACCAACACCTCCCTCGTGTCAGTGGGCAAATCCTCAGGTCAGCTCGATCCTGCGTGGTCGCTCGATGACGCGGCACCGCCGCTGCGCACCCACTCATCGATTTCACTGGTCTGGAACTTCCAGAGGCGTCCGAGCTTGTGGGCTGGCATGCCCTTCTCGGCGATCCACCCATAGACCGTGTCTTTCGTGATGCCGAGGTGGGCGGCGATGTCGTCGGCGGACAGCCACGGTTCAGCCACGGTGGAACCTCCAGTCGACAGTCAGCCTGAGCACATCGGGCACACGTATCCTATCGGTGCCTGTGGCGGGGTTATAGCTGGTTTAGCCAGGTGTAGCAGGGCCACGCCTGATGGTTGGTGCCTTTCCCGGCCGCGCAACGTGAAGGAAGTCGCACAGGCCACCGATGACGCCTCTGAGTAATTGGTCCAGCGCTAATGTCTGGCGTCGGTACCCTGGACCACATGTCTACTGCCCGGGTTCGCGTTCGTTTCGCCCCGTCTCCGACCGGCATGTTCCATGTCGGTGGCGCGCGGTCCGCTCTCTACAACTGGGCCGTGGCACGACAGTCCGGCGGCACGTTCGTCCTGCGGATCGAGGACACCGACGCGGCCCGGAACAAGCCGGAGTGGATCGACGGCATCGTCAGCGCCCTCGCGGCGATCGGCATCCATGGTGAGGACCCGGCCTTCGAGGGGCCGTATTTCCAGTCGCACAACGCGGCCCGGCACAGCGAGGCCGCCCAGCAGCTGTACGCGGCGGGCAAGGCGTACTACTGCGACTGCACCCGGGAGCAGCTGAAGGAGCGCACCGGGTCGGAGCACCTCGGGTACGACGGGTTCTGCCGCGACCGGGGGCTGGCCTTCGAGGAGGGGCGGGCGCTGCGGTTCCAGACACCGGATGACGGCGAGACCGTTGTGGTCGACCTCATCCGTGGGGAGCCGGCGTTCCCGAACAGTGCGATCGAGGACTTCGTGATCGCCCGTGGTGACGGGTCTCCCGTCTTCCTGATCGCGAACGTGGTCGATGACCTGGACGAGGGGATCACCCAGGTCATCCGAGGCGAGGAGCACCTCTCGAACACGCCGAAGCAGCAGCTGCTGTGGGAGGCGCTGGGTGCCCAGCCGCCGGTGTGGGCGCACTTGCCGGTGATCGTGAACGAGAAGCGGCAGAAGCTGTCCAAGCGTCGCGACAAGGTCGCGCTGGAGGACTACCTCGCCGAGGGCTTCCTTCCCGAGGCGATGGTGAACTACTTGATGCTCCTCGGCTGGGGCCCCGGCGGTGACCGTGAGCTCATGCCGTACGAGGAGCTGGAGCAGCTCTTCCGAATCGAGGACGTCAACACTGCCCCGGCGTTCTTCGACGTGAAGAAGCTGACGGCGTTCAACGGCGACTACATCCGTGCCCTGGCGCCCGCGCAGTTCGCCGCCGCCTGCGCGCCGTGGCTCGTCGCCCCGTACGCGCCGTGGCAGCCGGAGGCGTTCGATCAGGCCGTCTTCGAGACGGTGGCACCGCTGGCCCAGACCCGGCTGGCGTTGCTGTCCGAGATCACCAACAACGTGGACTTCCTGTTCCTCGACTCGCCGGTCGAGGACGAGGCGTCGTGGAACAAGGCCATGAAGGCCGGCGCCGACGGCATCCTGGCCGATGTCCGCGCCGAGTTCGCCACCGTCGCGGACTGGGAAGCGGACGGCCTGAAGGCCGTCACGCTCGCCGTGGGAGAGAAGCACGGGCTGAAGCTGGGCAAGGCCCAGGCGCCCATCCGGGTCGCGGTCACCGGCCGAACGATCGGACTCCCGCTGTTCGAGTCCATGGAGCTGCTCGGCCGGGACCGCGTGCTGGCCCGTCTGGACACCGCGGCCGAGAAGCTGGCCGCGCAGGTATAGGCGACCCCGGTCAGGCGACCTGCGCGAGAAGGTCGCCCCAGGCGTTTCCGAAGTAGTGCAGGTCGAACCGGGCCAGGGCCTCGTACGCGGCCTTGGCTTCGGTTCGGGGCGCCGTAGCGTGTTCCCGGACCTGCGCCGCCGACAGACGGCCGAGGTCTGGCGCCGGCTGGCCGGTCAGGGCCGCGAGATCGCCGAGCCCGGCGACCGGTCGGATCAGGCAGGGCAGTCCGAGCAGCAGTGCCTCGGCCGCGCAGCGGCTCCAGCCCTCCCGCATCCGGGGCAGGAAGACGCCGACGTCGCATGCCCGCAGCAGCCGCAGGTATCGCTCGCGCTCCACGTCGTAGTGCGTGCCGTCGAAGCCGATGGTGTTGCTGCCGCTGGTGATCACCTGCAGCCCGGGTGCGCCGGCCAGGGCCGCTGCGACCTCCGCGGTGCCCTTCCAGTGGACTGCCTTGCCCGCGTACACGCCGATCGTGTCCGGAGCCAGGCCGAATTCCGCGCGGCACTCGGCCCGGTCGAAGCCGCGCGCCCGTTCGACCTCGGTCATGTCGAAGGCGTTGTAGATCACCCGTACGTTGTGAACGCCGCGGGACCGGAGGAAGTCAGCCCAGTACGGGGATACGCACACCACGGCCGCACACTGCGGCAGCACCCGGAACAGCCGTTCCCAGAGCATGGCCTCCACGGGAGCGGAGTCGTGCTGCAACGGCTCGTAGTGGTGCAGGAGGAACACCGTGCGGGCTCGCATCTCCGGTGTGAAGAACAGCAGGCTGAGGTCGTCCCACACGAAAGTGCCGGTGGCGGCGGAACTCAGCGCCCGGACGGTCGGGGCCAGCCGGCCGAGGTGGCGGAGCTTCCGCCAGCGGCGGACGCGGTAGGTGCGCTTGTGGTCCGGAACCGTGCGCCACTCGACATCGTCGGCGGTCGCCTCGTGAAGCATCCGGAGGTAGACCCGGCCGCCGGTCCGACCGACCGGCTCCATCGAGTACACGATCCGTCTCACGGGCGTATCTCCTGTTGGTGTTGGACGTACTCGGCGTTGAGCAGCGTGTGCGCGGCTTCCAGGTGAGGGTTGTGGCGGCGTGCGGCGGTGGCCAGGGGGAGGTGGAAGTCTGTGAGGTTCCGTACGAACTTCTGCCGGCGTTCTTGGTTCGGCGAGGCGGCCAGGTCGCGCAGGTTGTGGATACGGTCGGCCAGCCGTACCAGGAGACCCTCCGCGGGGAGGGCCGCTGTCTTCACGCGCCATCGGTTCTCGTCGCCCGGAACCTTGGGCCGGCGTTCGAGCCGATGGTCGGGCGTCATCGCGCGTAGGCGTTCAGCGAAGGGTGCCCCCAGCTGGTGGGTGACGAGAGCCTCTGAGCCCGGATCGACCTCCAGGGCGTCGTGCAAAAGGCCGAGGAGGAGGGTTTCGGGCTGTGTGACGCCGAGCTCGGACCGCAGAACCGTGACGACGGCGAGCGGATGCTGGACGTACGGGGTGCCCTGATCTCGGGTATGCCCGGCGTAGATCGCGAGGGCCAGACCGGCAGCCACACGGGCGCGGGAACGGTCCCCGACGGCCCATGTGCTGGTGGCGAGTGTGGTCAGGATGTGAGGCAGATTGGCAACGGCCATTTCCGTCACCCCTCTCGTAAGGATGGCTGGGGTAGAGCCCGGGGGTCGGGGACGTGGTCGGCGATCAGGAGGGTGTCTCCGACGGCGAGGGCGTCGAGCCCGAGGGCGGCTGCCGCCTGTACGGCCTGCTCGGCGGATCGCAGGATCGGCGTGCCTTTGAGGTTGAAGGAGGTGTTCAACAGCAGCGGCAGGCCGGTGTGCTCGTGGAACCGCTGGAGGAGTTCGTGCAGTCCCTGGTGGTCTGTGGCCACGGATTGGACGCGCGCGGTGCCGTCGTGGTGGGTGACCGCGGCTATGCGGTCGGCTCGGCACCGGCGGACGTGGGCGACGCGGTTCATGAAGGGGTCGCCCGTCGACATGAACCACTCCGTGGCGTGCTCGGCGAGGACGGCTGGGGCGAACGGGCGGTACGTAGCTCGTTGCTTGATCGCGTTGAGTCGATCCCGCGTGGCGGCGTGGCCCGGGTGGGCGAGGATCGAGCGGTGCCCGAGGGCCCTGGGCCCGAATTCGAGCGGTCCCTGTACCCAGCCGACAATGCGGTGCTGAGCGAGCAGCGCTGCCGCCGCCGGTGCCAGGTCCGCCCCCAGGCCGGTCAGAGCGTGGTACCCGGATGGCATCACACCCGCTTTCAGAGTGCCCGGGTTAGGGCCCCAGGCCGCGTCGGTCGGCACCTGGAGACATTCCTGCCCGAGCTGGTAGTGCCAGGCGTACAAGGCGGCGCCCACAGCGGTGCCCGCGTCGTGTGGTGCCGGTGCCACGAAGAGGGTGTCGAAGCCGCTGTCATCGGCCAGCCGGCCGTTGAGGTGGGAGTTCAGGGCGCACCCACCCGAGAACACCAGCGCCGAGGCTCTCGTGAGCCGTTGCAGATGGCGTGCGATGTGGATGACCGACTCGGAGAAGACATCCTGAACTGCGGCGGCCAGGTCGGCCCGTTCCGCGTCGGTTTGCTCTACGACGTTGTCAGCGGTCCAGACGCGGCCACGGAGCAGCAGCGGTGTGCTGCTGTCCGCCGAGCCCCAGGGGTGGCCGATCCGGACCTCGCCGTCGTCGCCGAGCCGTACGAGTTCGCGGATCTGCGGCCCGTAACGCTGGGGGTCGCCGAACGCGGCAAGCGCCATCATGCTGCCCTCGGGTTCGTCGCCCGGTGGGATCACTCTGCGGGCCAGGTTTCGGTAGAAGTGCCCGAGGGAGGAGTGAACGCGCCGAGGGCCTACAGGGCCGGGAACCACGGTCGGCATGCTCTGGTGGATGCGGTCGATGCGATCCGGCCGCAGGTCGTAGCCGGTGATGCGTTCCCGCCCCGGACCGAAGTCGGAGCCGAGGGAGGAGCCGCCGGCGTCAATGACGAGGCCCGCCGCGTGGGCGTGTCCGGAGAGCAGGTACCCGGAGAGCACATGGGCGGTGTGGTGGGAGAGAAGGCGGAGATGGTTACCGAGCGGGGCAGGTAAGAGAGCGGCGAGTTCGTCCCGCTCCTCGGTGAGCCACCAGCCGGCTGCGGGGTTGGGGCGCATGGAGGCGGCCCAGACGGCGTCGACGTCTTGCGGTTCGATGCCGGCGGCCTCCAGGCACCACTGAAGGGCACGGACCGGTGCGGCGAGCGTGCCCTTGCGGGTTGGGTGATTGTGCTTGACGCCGCTCCAGCGTTCCTCTTCTGCCGCGTAGAGGCGGCCGTCGACGATCAAGGCGGCGGCGGTGTCGTGGTGGAAGTTCAGCCCGAGGACTGCGGGCATGGTCGTGTACCTCCGGTCTGGAGTCAGGCGGTCGGAATGCTGACGGGTAGGAGAGCGGCGCCGGAGTCGGTGTACTCGTGGCAGCGAAGGCAGAACCGGAAGTGATGGCCTCGGGGGGCGAACACCTTGGCCGCGAAGTCCTCGTCCCAGATGCTGAACTCGCTGTCGTCCTTCGCCATGGCGTTGAAGCAGCGGTAGCAGGAGCCGTCCATCTCGATCATCAGGTGCTGGTCGAGATAGCGGTCGCAGATGCCGCGCAGCTCGTTCGCCGGCTGCCCGACGTCGACGTGGTGCACGTGGTTGGTGACGTGGATTGCGCCGTACGTGTCGCACAGCCTCGCGAGCTCCACGAGACGGGAGGAACTGATGCCTTCCAGCACGCTGTTGACGACCACGGTTTTGCCGGCTTCGCGGAGACGGGGCACGACGGCGTGCACTTCGGCGTAGTTCTCGTGCTCGTCGTCGCAGCCGATGAGGATCTGGTCGTACGAGCGGAGCGTGGCCTCCATGATTCGCTGGTTGCGGGCCAGCGTGATGGCGTTCGTGCCCAGAACCATGACCTTGTCCGGCAGGCGTGTCCGGGCGGCTTCGCTGAGAGCGGGGAAGTCCCGGTGCACGGTGGGTTCGCCGCCGTTGATGTGCAACTGCTGGAAAGGGATGGTCTCCAGCCGGGTCAGGATGGTGGAGAACACCTCTGGGGCCATGTTCTCGCCTTGGGCGCCGTCGGCGAAGATACAGAAGTCGCAGGAACGGTTGCATTTCGTCGTGATCTTGATCTTCGCCGTCTTCAGGGCGCGGGGCTGGGACGCACGCGCGGGCATGGCGGGGCTCCTTGTGTCAGGGGTGGATGGCACTGAGCGGGAGGCTCAGGAATTCCTGCACCGTGGACTTCTGCCGGTGCCAGAGCGCGAGGGTGGTGCGCAGGGTGTCGGGAGTCGTCGGTCCGGCGGGGATCAGCCCGGCCATTCGGGCGGCCAGGCGCTGGGCGGGAGTTGCCCCGTCCTCCGCGAGCGCGATCAGGGTCTGTGCGGCGGAACGAAGTTCCTTTGCCTCCCGCCGGATCAGGTACTCGGTCGCGACACCGGACGGCGGATCGAGGTAGTACAGCCAGCGGGCGACACGTACGCGGAGCATTCCGGCGGTCATTGCCCAGTCGGTTGCAGCGGACTCCTTGCCCTGGTCAGGAGGGTGGCTTGCCTGCGGAATGCGGCGCATGGCCGCTTCCAGGGAGACGTGTGCCGCGCGGAGCAGGTGGCGCGGGCTGCGGAGTCGCCCGTTGGGTCCGTCTTCGGAGTGCCGGAGAAACAGCTCGGCGTAAGCGTCCAGCCCGTCCGGGCGCCACTGGGTGAGCGCGGCCGTCTTGCCGGGGCAGCGGGTCCGTGTCGCGAGTGCGGCGGCTGCGAACCAGCAGGGGGCGAGGTAGTGCCAGGCCACGCAGTGGCGCCGGTACGCCGTGATGTCCTCGACCACGTTGTCCGTACTGTCCGCCGCCAACTGGTACCGGCCACCGAGCCTTGCCTGGAGGATCTGCCTGTAGAAGCGTTCGTCGACCTCGCACCAGGGCGCCATCTGGGCCTGGGACTTCCAGCGTTGAAAGTTCCGGGTGCTTCCGCTGATCAGGGACCAGGTCGCGAGCTCGGGTGCGGAGACGAGCCGTCCATCTGCCTCGGCCACGGTGAACGCGAATCCGGGCGGATGCTCCAGAAGCCGCCCGTGGGAGACCTCCCGGCGGACTGCGGACTTGTGGGCTGCGGCCAAGTGGTGGTTCCACTCCTCCCAGTCCCCGGGTGCCTCTGGCAGGAGGACACGCACGTCGATGTCCGAGTGGGGAGCCAGCAGGTCGGCCGGCTGCCACTTGTGGGTGAGCATCACGGCCCCGACACCGTGGGCGTCCAGCTCGCCTTCGTACAGCGCTCCGAGCCCCAGGTAGAGGGGCGGCGCTTCGGCCACGACCATCACCGCTCCCCGGTGGAGGCTCGGGTGCACGAGGGCTGGGCCGCTTCCGAGGGGAGGACGGGGAGCAGCGGCAGCGGGACCGGGGCGCCCTCGGGGCGCTCCATCCGGTCCCAGCGCAGGTCGTAGTCGACGTAGTGGAAGCCCTGCCAGGCATCGTTCGTGTTGCGGTCGAGCATGGCCTGGAAGAGGTGGGCGAAGGCGTCATCGAGGGTGTCGTCGGCGAGGTGGGGCTTCAGAGGGATGTCGCGGTTGTGGAGGATGCAGGGGCGGGCCACACCGGTGGGTGTGATCTTGATTCGGTTGGCGTCGGAGCACGTGGCGCAGCTGGAGTTGGAGATGAAGCCGATCGAGCCGGCCCATCCGTCGGGACGGAGATACTTCCCGGGGCTACGGACACCGAGCTGGTCACGAGAGACCTCCCCCGCGCCCGCGAACCATTCGTGGAGACGGTCGCGGACGTCCGCCTCGCTGATGAACTCGGTGTCGAACAGCGCCTGAGCGGGCCCGATGTTCTGGAGTTCGATCAGGCGGACGGCGACAGGCAGATCGCGGGCCAGCTCCGCCACGGCGAAGGCGTCGTCCAGGTAGGTGCGCTGGAGGACGCAGTTGATCTTCACCTGCAGGCCGAGGGAGAGGGCGTCGTCGAGGGTGCGCAGGGTGGTGCGCGGGTCGCCGCCGCCCATGATCGTGGCGGATCGTTCCGGGTCGAGGCTGTGGAGGCTGAGGTTGAGGTACGTCAGGCCGGCGCCACGGAGCGTCTCGACGCTCAGCCCGCGGCGCAGGTTGCCGTGGCTCGTCATGCCGATCGCGGCGCCGGCCCCGAGGCCGTCTGCGAGGCCCGCGATCACGTCGAGGATGTCCGCCCGCAGGGTCGGCTCGCCGCCGGAGCAGTGCGCCTTCCGGATCTTCCAGGTACCGGCTTCCGCGGCGATGGCCGCGTAGTCGGTGGTGGTCAGAGGACGGTCCTTGTGCCCGTAGTCCGGCATGCAGCGGGGCTTGCAGAACACGCAGTCCAGGTTGCACAGCGAGTTCAAGGTGAAGGCGAGGTAGGGATGGTTGCGGCCGGTCGCCGCGAATGCGGCGGTCAGGTCGTGGCGGGTGGTGGGCATCGGTCAGCCTCCAGCGAGGGGAGAGTGGACGTCGGGCACTTCGGCCAGGCCGTTGAGCGGCTGACCGGCGAGGTATCGGTGCAGGTTGGCGGCGAAGAACTCGATCGCCTCGTTCATGTACGTGCGGCAGAGCGTGGAGCTCTTCGGTGTGAGCACGACCCGGGGATGAAGCCGTAGCGGATGGCGAGCGGGCAGCGGTTTCGGGTCTGAGACGTCCAGGGCGGCGCCGCGAAGGTGGCCGGAGTTGAGGGCGGCCAGAAGGGCCTGCTGGTCGACGGTCGTCGCACGGCCGAGGTTGAGGAACAACGCTCCGGGCTTACAGGCCAAGAGGAGGTCGTGGTCGAAGAGGTGGTCCGTGGCCCGGTTGGCGGGTAGCAGGTCGACCACCACGTCGGCGACAGCGAGGGCCTGGCGGATGGCCGAGTCGTGCATCCAGGTGATCCCGTTCCCGGCTGCCACAGGCGGTGTCCGACGCACTCCGATCACGTCCATGCCGAAAGCGCGGGCGGCGTCGGCGAGATGGCCTCCGATGCTGCCGCAGCCGACGATGGTCATCGTCGACCCGGCGAGGTCGAAGAACTCTGCGGCGAGGTCGTCCTTCCACCACGTCCGGTTTCGCTGGACGCGCTGGCTCATGAACAACCCGCGGGAGAAGCCGAGGACCAGCCCCATGGCGTGCTCGGCCATGGGGCGGCCGTGGAACCCGTACGACCGGGTCAGGGCCACTCCGGCGGAGTGGGCCTCGGCGACGGGAAGATGGTCGGTGCCGGCGGCCGGGGAGGCGATCCAGCTCAGGTGAGGCGCGTGGGGCAGCCACGATGGCTCGAACCGCCAGCCGAGGTAGACGTGTGCCTCGGCCAGCTGGTACGGCACGTCCTCCTCGGAGGCCGTACGGAAGTCGACACCTGGGAAGGCGGCACGTAGGGAACGCTCGTGCTCAGCGGACAACCGCCAGAACGAGTGCGGGGATTCCAGGCTGATGAGCACCACCGGCCGGCTCATCGGGGCCTGCCTTCCCCGGCGGACGACGGAGCCAGAGCCCACGGGGAGATGTGGCCGATGACGGAGGCGATATTGGCCTCGTAGTCGTGGCGCGAACGCACAAGAGCCGCTCCGGCGATCCGGAGTCGCTCGCGCTCTCGGGGGAGGACGGTCAGGGCTCGGTGCAGGGCGGATGCCAGAGACTTGGAGTCCCGGGGTGCGGAGGTGAAGCCGGTCTCGCCCTCGATGACGGTCTGGGCCAGTCCGCCGGCGCTGGTCGCGACCACCGGCCCCGCGCCTGCCGCGAACGCCTCCAGGGGTATCCGTCCGAAGGGCTCCTCGCGTGAGGGAACGACGACTGCGCGCAGCGCGGGACTGTGCAGCCAGGAGCGGACGGAGGGGGTGAAGCGGGTGATCAGCGTCGCGTCCAGGTCGTGGGCGCGGATGCTTGCCGCCAGGTCCGTCTGGTGCGAGGTCAGGCGCCTGTTCCCCTCCGAGGCGACGGCCGCCAGGAGCAGGTGCGGAATACGAACCCCTCGCGCCTTCAGAAGGCGCAGCGCCCCCAGGAGGTCCTCGAACCCCTTGGTGGGCACCGCGCGCCCCATGGCAAGCAGGAATCCGGCTCGGGCCTTGAGTGGCAAGGGGAGGACAGCCGCCGGCCTGGTCATCTCCTCCCGGATCAGCCCGTTCGGGATGTCCACGATGCTCGCCCGAGGGACCCCGCAGCTCGCGACGAGGTGGTCTCGCATGTGAGTGGAGATGGCCCCGATCCGCCCGCCCCGGGCGATCGCTGCCCGCAGGGCTTCACGTTCCCAGCGGCTTCGCGACAGGTCTTCTGGCCGTGTGAGGGCTGCTGCGGAGCGTGGGACGAGGAGCAGGTCCATGGTTGGTGACGTGTATGGGGCGAGGCCGAGGAGTGGGACGTCGAGGCCGATGAGCAGGCAGCGGCTGGCGCGATCGGCGACGCGTAAGGCAGCCTCCCCTGCCAGGTCACACAGCTGCATGGAGCCGTGGACCGAGCCCGGCGGTGCATGGACCGCGGGGATCGCGATTACCTGGGCCTCGGCCTTGTCCAGCATCTGCTGGACCTCACGGGTCCACCGCTGATCGTGCGCTCCCGCTGTATCGGGGACGTGCGGGGCGATCACGGAGAGACGGCCCGTCGGCAGAATGCGGGCGAGGGCTGTCAGGAAAGCGCGGTTGCTGAAGCCGGTACCCGACGAGGCCCCGTAGAAGCCCTCGTGGACAGCTACGACGACGCGGGGTTGAAGACCGGTCTCCAGCGCGTCAGTGAGCGAGGGCGGTGGGGTCGCATGGTTGATGCGCACCGTGTGGTGCCTCCTTCGAAGACGGGATCTCGCGGGCGCGAGCATCAGGGCGTGCCGGTAGGCGAAGCGCCGGTCACGCGCGTGAGCCGGCACCAGGCGCGGGTGCCGTGGGCACCGGTCGTCAGAGACCAGGCGTCGGCCAGTGCCTCGACGATGAAGAGGCCCCGTCCCGATTCGGCCTCCTCCTCAGGAGCAGGGGGAGAGGTAAGCGCGTGGCGGAGGCAACCGCCGTCGGTGACGGTGATCTCGACCTCCAGACCACCGACAGCCGGGCTTCGGCGGTCCACACACAGGACCAGGGGCGGGTTCCCCGAGGTGAAGGCGTTCGTTGCGAGTTCCGACCCGATCAGTCGGGCGTCGTCAAGCAGCTGTGCCTCGGTGCCATGGAGCGCCACAGCGACGGCTTCGCGAGCGACCGTGGCCGCCCTCGGTCCGTACGGCAGGTCCGTGATCAGCGTGGTCGTGCCGCCGCCGTCAGCGTGCTTCGGTGAGGGAGCGGAGACCGGTCCTCCGGTGTCGCGCTCCAGCACGCAGCCCGGCCGGTCTCGGGAGGTGCTCGTGTGGTGTCTCAAGGCCCACCTCTTTCTCCGCCGGCGTCGAAGGCGGCGCCTTCCGCCGTGACTCAAGAACACCGGAGGAGACCGGTCACGCAGCACCCGATCAGTCGGTCAACTCGGTCAACTTCCCTGAGATGCGGGTGATTCGGGCTCCTTCTGCTTCACCATGGGGAGCGCGAAGTGGTCGACGAACCGCAGGGACGCGAGGGGGCGCACGTGGGACAACACGCAGGAGAACCCAACGCTGCGCTGGCCGGGTGCCTCGACGAACTCGGGTGGAGCCCCAAGGCGCTCGCGCGAAAGCTCAACAGGGTTTTCGGAGCGGGGACCGTCGCCGAGTCGGCGCCGTACCACTGGAGGGACAGCGGCTCTCTGCCGCGCACGCCCTTACCGATGATGGCCGCCTACGTGCTCTCCCAGGAACTGGGTAGAGCTGTCTCCGTAGCCGAACTGTGGCAGGGCCGCGCGGGCGACTCCTCTGCACTCGTCCCGGCGGACACGGATCTCGCACGGCCCTGGACCGTGCAGGGCATGGAGGCGATCGTGGAGGACTGGGTGATGGGAGGGCTCGTCGACCGGCGCCGATTCCTCGCGATCTCAGGCGCGGGGCTTCTGGCGATCGTTGCCCAGTACCTCGACGGAACCGCGGGGCGAGGCCAGTACGCGCCTCGGATGACACCGCCGTCCGGCGCTGATCCGCTCGTCGACCAGGTCGAGCAGCACCTGCCCATGCTCCAGCTGCTCGACGACGAGCACGGAGGCGCGAGACATCTCCCGTATGTCGGTGCCCAGTTCCGTGCTGTTGGGCTATTGATTCACGAAGGTGGTCATTCGCCGGTTGTGACGAGCAGGCTCATCCGCGCGCTTGCGGAGATCGGGCAACTGGCTGGCTGGATGGCCTTCGACGCGGCTGATCACGGTCTGGCGCAGCGCTACTTCGCCACTGCGTTGCGAGCCGCACATCAGGTCAACGACCTGCCCCTGTGCGCGCACATTCTCGGCGACCTCTCCTTCCAGGCGGCGAGCCGGGGACATCCGGCGGATGCCATCGCCCTCGGCGAGGCCGCCCGCCGCGCCAGCGAAGCCGCCCCGCCTGCCGCCCGGGCATCCGTCCTTTCCCGGCTCGCCTACGCGTATGCCGCCGGCGGCCGGGACAACGACTTCGCCCACACCCGCGGCTCCGCGCGAGAACTGATCGCAAGTCGGGACGGAGGCCAAGAGGAGCCCCGCTGGATGTACTTCCTCACCGACAACCACCTCGACTGCCAAGCCGGCTATGGCTTCATCCAGATGGGGCGCGCGCGGCAGAAGGAGGACGGCGGTACGAAGGGCCACCGCTTTCTCGCTCAGGGGACCGAGATGCTTCGTTCCGGGGCGTACGACGTTCCACGTGGCGACCCCAGCCAGCGCAGGGCCATGTTCGAAGGGGCCTGGCTGGCCTTGGGACACAGCGCCCACGGAGACCTGGAGGCGGCCTGCGAGATCGGCCAGATCGCGGCTGACCGCCTTGACGCCGTACGTTCGCCGAGGAGCGCGGCGCTGCTCCACCAGCTCGCGGCTGACCTCCGCCGCCGCCAGCGCAACCCGCACGTCCGTAGCTTCCTGCCAGCCCTCGAAGACGCACTCGCCCGACATGCTCCGTCGACGCCACCCGGCCGTTAGGGTCGAGATCATGACCGCAGGGGAACGCGTTGTCGTTGTCGGCGCTGGCGTGGCAGGGCTGACCACCGCCGTTGTTCTTGCCGAGGCCGGCGTACCAGTGCACGTGATCGCCGAGCAGGTGCCCGGTGCCACCTCGTTGGCCGCCGGCGCGATGTGGGGTCCGTACCTGGTCGAGCCGAAGGACAAGGTCGACCGGTGGGGACAGCGGTCCCTGGAGCTCTTTCGGGAGCTGGCCCAGGACAAGGCCACAGGCGTCCGGCTGACCAGCGGCATCGAGGCGTCCCGCACTGCCGAGGCCCCACCGGACTGGGCCACCACACTGCCCGGGTTCCGGCCTTGTAAGTCGACCGAACTGCCGGACAGGTTCACGGCCGGGTACCGGTTCACGGTGCCGATGATCGACATGCCCCCCTATCTCGACTACCTCCTGCGCCGGCTGCGGGCAGTCGGCGGAACGGTCGAGCAGCGACGTCTGACCTCGCTCTCGGACGTCGGCCCGGCCCCTCGGATCGTCAACTGCGCGGGCTTGGGTGCCCGTGACCTGGTCCTTGATTCAGACCTGCGGCCGATTCGTGGCCAGCACGTAGTCGTCACCAACCCAGGTCTCACCGAGTTCTTCTCCGAGGACACCGGCACTTCACCGGATCTGCTGTGCTTCTATCCGCATGGAGAGACCGTTGTCCTGGGCGGCACAGCCATCGAAGACGAAGGCGACCTCACGCCAGACGGCACGGCGGCGGCCCGCATCCTCGCCCGATGCGCCGAGGTCGAACCCCGCCTAGGCCATGCCCGCGTTCTGGGGCACCGGATCGGCGCTCGGCCGACTCGTTCCGTTGTCCGCGTGGAGGCGGAGCGACAGGATGGAGCCCTGGTCGTACACAACTATGGGCATGGAGGCGCCGGCGTCACGCTGTCCTGGGGGTGCGCCCAGGAGGTTTCGTATTTGCTTGCCTCGAAGTGACCCTAGATCTATTGCCGTTACATCTCGCGCGCGGCGTTCTTGGAGGGCACACGTGACGCAGCAGCACAGTAGGCCGCGACCAGGCATCGCTGCGGCGATCGTCGTCCACGAGGGGCGGGTCCTCATGGTGCGCCGTCGGGTCAGCGAGGGGCAGCTCTCCTGGCAGTTCCCTGCAGGCGAGGTTGAACCCGGCGAGTCACGCGAGGACGCTGCTGTGCGCGAGACCCAGGAGGAGACCGGCCTGACCGTCTCCGCAGTGAAGCTACTCGGCGACCGGATCCACCCGAAGACGGGTCGGCTGATGTCATACACGGCCTGCGACGTGGTGAGCGGTACCGCCTATGTCGCAGATACCGAGGAGCTGGCCGAGCTCGCCTGGGTGGCCCATGGCGAGATCGTGCAGTACGTGCCGTACGGGCTGTTCGAGCCCGTACAGGTTCACCTCGATACCGCACTGCTGTAAAGGGTTGGCGCGCGGGCCTGGAACCTGGTCGTATACGCGCCATGAGCCGTTTGAGTAGGTCCGTCACCAGTGTCATGCACATCCTCGATGGAGCGGACCTGGGCGCGGACTACACGGTCTCGCAGCTGCTCAACGAGACAACAGCCCGGCGCTCCCTGGACCTCTCCGACCTCTCCCCCCAGGAGCAAGCCGCGCTGGTAGAGGGGCGCGCCATCAACCTGATCCCCTCGGCTGCGGTACTCGCCGAGAAGATCGAAGCCGCGCGGTCTGAGGGGCGCCAGTTCGTTATCAAGTACGGCATCGACCCGACCTCGCCCGACGTCCACCTCGGCCACGCGGTGCCGATCATCATCGCCAGCCGACTGCAGCGCATGGGTCACCACGTCGTCTTCATCATCGGCGACGTGACGGCGAAGATCGGTGACCCCTCGGGACGCTCCTCGGAACGACCGGCTCTCACCGACGAGGACATCGCCCGCAACCTGAGCACGTACCAGCAGCAGGTCACACCGTTCATCGACTTTGAGCGTGCCGACCTGCGCTTCAACGGTGAGTGGCTCAACAAGGTAAGTCTCCCGCAGCTCGTCGAGATCCTCGCCCGAGTACCCGTCTCCATGTCGTTGCAGCGTGAGGACTTCCGCACGCGGCTCGCAGAGGGACAGGGCCTGTCCATCGCCGAGTTCGTTTACTCCGTCGTTATGGCGATGGACTCGGTCGCCATCACTGCCGACGTTGAACTGGGTGGAGTCGACCAGCTGCTGAATCTTCAGATGTGCCGCAAGGTCATGGAGATCTCGGAGCAGACGCCCGAGGTCGTCATCACCACTCCGCTCATCGAAGGGACCGACGGCACGGGCTCCAAGATGAGCAAGAGCAAGGGCAACTACGTGGGCCTGACAGCAACGCCCGATGATGTCTACGGTCGGTTGATGTCCATCCCCGACCACCTGACCGAGCCGTACCTCCAGCTCCTCACCGAGTGGACGGACGACGAGATCCGCGTGGTGACCAAGCGCCTGGAGGACGGGACCGCTCACCCGATGGCCATCAAGCGGATCCTCGCCGGAGAGGTGGTAGCCGCCCTGCACGGCCCGCACGTCGCGGCCGCCGCCCGCGCGGAGTTCACAGCTCGCTTCTCAAAGCGGTCCTTCGGGGACACCCAGAACCTCCCCGTCGTATCCCTGAACGAGCACTCCGAGGACACTCTCGGCGCCCTGATCAGCCGCACGCTGGACTTCGCCCCCAGCATCTCCGCCGTGCGCCGTGTGGCTCAGCAGAAGGGCCTGCGTTTTATCCGTGAGGCGGACGGAGAGCAGCAGACCACTCAGCTCACGGAGGCGTCCGTCCAGCAGGCGCTCGGCGCAGTGGTGAGCGAGGTTGGGGCACTCGACGGCGCCGCGCTGTACCTCAAGGTGGGTCGCAAGGTGGCTCGCATCGAAGCCTGAGATTCAAACCAGGCGCCGGCCCACATCGGTGGGTCGGCGCCGTTCTGTTCGGTCTCTGTGCGACGCGGTGCAGCCGAGTTGTACGTGCACGATGCGCGACCCCTCCAAAGCGGGCCTACCACCCAACGACGACCTCGTTCATGGCGTTCCACCGCGTTTGTACCCGACCCACAATCGGCCACCGGCCTGCTCCAGCACCTCGTCCACGGCTGCCACGAGGGACTCAATCTGCCCCTCCAATACTTCACGCAGGCCATCGTGCAGCCGCATGCTGATCCCCGGCGCTGTGGTCTCAAGACGGCGTGCCAGCCACTTCCCGCCTCCGTTCCAGGATCCGCCGAAAGCCAGTGCCAACTCGCCGGTTCGTCTCACCAGTTCGGTGGCTATGAACAGTCGTTCGCTCTGGTCGGTGCTCCCCGCGAGGTCGTCTAGTAGGTCGGTGATCGCGTAGCGGCAGTCATCGATCTCTTCAGACGACACCGTTGGCGGTCCCGCCACGGTCAGCTTCCGGGCCTCATCGGCGATGTACGCGCCGACTCCGTCGTGGTCGAAGAGCAGGATCCCGTCGGCGCACATCCAGAGCAGCGGTGATCTGCGCTTTCGTACTTCCCGTTCGACGAATGCGTGCCACGTTGCCTCGGTGTGCACGAACATCTCCACGGGCCACTCACCGTGCTGGAGGCTTGCCCGGTACGGGGCTGGGGGGCCATGGAGCAGCACCACGATGTCGAGGTCCGACATCGCCGTGCGGCGGTCCGTCACGACGCTGCCTCCGAGGAGGGCGGCCCGGGCGTCAGGGTGGTGCTCCTTGATAACGGCACGTGCGGCGTCGATCGCATCCATGCAGTAACTATTCAGCACTCTGTCTGTCGTGCGCACCGGGTTTCTACGGGGATACGGCAGGGCTGTCCCCAGGAGCCGACTGCTGCTCCATCTGGCATGTCTCCAGGCAGCGGGCCCGTGTCTGCGGGCGAGAAGTCGGCGAATGGTTCAGGTGGTGACCTTGGCCTCCGTTTGCGCTGCCATTGACGCGGGACAGGGTTGACGGCCCCTACGCGGCGCCTCCGGCGACGTACGGCTGTCGCCCGTGTCCCAGTTCGCTGGGGGCAGACAGGAAAGAGCCACGAAAGACTGGCCAGCGAGGGCAGAGGGATGTCAACGTAGACGACTCGGCAGAACCCCAGGTCAGAGTGCTGATCGGCGCGCCTGCGGCTCCCCCTGGCCGCAGCTTCCCCACTTGTCTATCTAGCTGGCGGCGCAACGCCGACAGCGGACTCGGGCGCCTGCCGCCCGAGGTAGCCGTCGCCATGAACCGGCAGGCTCCCGTCCAGGCGCTGCCGCGCCGCGTTGCCGGCGCCCAGTACACCCGAACCCGGCCCTTGGAGGCACTCCTGAATCCGCGCTACCCGTTCGATCCGTCTTTTGAGGCTGGCGCTCTTCCCGCGTACTGGGTCAGCCCCCGACACCTGGCCGGCGATGACGGTCGTCTCTGCGATGTCGTCGTGGACAGCCTCGCCGGTCTGGGCTGGGCGAGTCTGACAGCCGTGCGAGGACGGCGAGACTTCGATGAGCTGGGAGATCACCAGGTGGTGCGCAGCACCGTCCTGCACATCAGTCCCGACGCCCTTCGGTGGGCACAGTGGGTGCTGGCGGACGAGCCGTTCCACCTCGGTGGCCTGCCGATCGCGTGGCAGGTCTCGGCCCGCTCGGACACCACCAGTTCGCTCGCGGACTGGTCCGCCTACTTCACCCCAGGCGTACCGGGAGAGGCCATCACCGAGTTTCTCCTGGCGCTCGGCCAATGCAGCCAGCCCACCACCTTGTACGACGGTCCCGAACTGGTCATCGCCGCGGCCACCACGCACGGTTGGCTCCGCGACGCCGACCAACCCCATGCGGCAGCGATGCACCCCACCTTCACCTCCCGCCTCAGCCTCAGCGAGGTGCCGCCCCTCATCCAGGATGCCGACCCCAGCGTCCTGACCGCCGAGGGGGAAGGGCAGGTGGCGACGGGCTGGCAGGCGTGGGCTGAGCCTGCCATGGGGGCTCCGTACCTGTGGGCCGCCTCATTCAGCGCGAGCGTGCCGCACCGTCTGGTCGCCGCGTTCGCCTCCTCGCTCAGCGACACGGCACCGGTACTGCGCCGGGTGCTGCCGGAAAGCACGCGGGACCAGCTCCTGTGTGCCCCCGCCAACTGAGAAGCGCCTCACTCCGCGTACCAAAGCCGGGCCTCCCGTCTGGGAGGCCCGGCTTTGTGCTGCTCTAGCAGGTCTTGTGTGGAGCGGACTTGTGGTTGCTGGGGCGGGACCGTTTCAGCGCTGGGTGCTACGTCCCGCTTGTTGGCACCGCTGAGCAACGGTGCCTATCTGATCTCTCGTCGCCCCGATCGCTGAGGCTGGCAGACACTCCGGCCAGGCCGATTCCTCGCCCTGGTCGAACAACGACGCGACCCTTCGTCAGAAGGTGTTGGCGGTGAAGGGACGCGCGGGTATGGCTACGAGGCCGAGCAGGCGGTTGAACTCCGTCCGGTCCTCTTCGCTCATGAGTTCGTGGGCGTTGCCGAGGCTCTTCACGGTGAGCTGCTGCATGAACGGGGCAAGGAAGTCCTGCAGCGCTTCCGGGGCGTCAGCCCACTCCTGCCGGTGCTTCACGAAGCGCTTGAACTGCGCGTCAAAATCGAGGAACTCGCTGCGAGTCGCTGTGAGGACATGAGCCTGTTCCTCCTTGCTGAACGGCCGTCCGTCGCGATGGCTCCACGTGTTGGTGTCGGCTCGGTACTTGAAGTCCGCGTCGGCGAGGAGGGCGATGATGTCGGGTCGGGATGAGGGTGCGGTCATACGGGTGTGACGCTCCTTGTGGGATTGGATGGGGAGCATCAATCGTCTGGAGAATCGCCGGTTTGGCTAACCGGCGATCGTCGGCTATGTTGCGCCCGATTCCCCGGGTCAGTGCCGACGGCTGGAGTGGTTCGACGCCTGAGCCGCAGGTGGTGTGGCGAGGGACGGTGTCGGGATGTGCCGGCCGTCTCGGGTGCCTGCGGTCTGGAGGTTCTCGGTTGCTGCCGCGGGCAGGTGGGCGCTGCGGCGCAGGCGCCAGACGAGGACATCGCTGATGGAGTCGGCGCTGCCGAGCTCGCGTCGCCGGGCGGCGTCGGCGAGCAGTGCGGCGGGGTCGTGGCCCGCTTGTCGGGCGTCTGTGAGTGTGGCGGCCAGGGCGGGCCAGCCGGGCTCGGCCTGGATCCGTTCGGCGAGCTCTGGCAGTGCCTGGTGCAGGAGAGCGACTTGCCGCTCTCGAATGCGCGGTGCCATCCGCTGGCCTCGCTGGCGGAGGGCGGCGATGGGGTGGGCTGCGGCTGCCTGGTAGGCGGTGCGTAGATGTTCGGCGGCTTGCTGGGCTGCGGCTGCCTGCTGGCTGTGGTGCCTTTTGGCGTGCCAGTTCGCCGCGGCGATGGCGAGGAAGACGGCCATGTCGATGACCATCGCCGTGGTGGCTCCGTCTTCGCCGCGCCCGAGTGCGGGGCCACTGTGGACGAGATCGTGTGCGGCCTGCCGCAGAACGTGGTCATGTCCGCGTACGGCGCGGACGTGGGAGCGGCCGGCCCGCTCGAACGCGTTGGCCGCCTCCCGCAGTTCCGCGCGGGTGTGCGCGGCAGACGTCTTGGCGAGCGCGTCCAGGACCTCACCCGCTGCGGCGATCTGCGCTGCCGCCATGCCGTCGTCGCCGTGATCGATGATCAGTAGGGCCTGCCAGCCGGCGGCCGACGCCCGGCGCCGAGCGAACGCGGGATGGGTCACCTGCGGCAGGGCGGGCTGCACCGGCTCGGAACCGCCCTCGGAGACCGTCTCTGCTCGGAGAGACCAGCGTTCGCGGATGCGGGGCAGAGACAGGTCGGGCGCGAGGGTGGAGCCGGCGTAGAAGACGGGCTCGTCGTCCTTATTGCGGTCACCGGGCAGCGCGACCTTGTAGCCGAGCAGGTCGCCCGAAGGTGCGATCCGCTTGTGGATCAGAAGGCCGTCGGCTGCTAGGCGGTCGAAGAACTCATCCGTGCACGCGGCGCCGGCCGACGCGCCGCGCACGGCCTCGCGCAGCTCCTCCCGCGCCGTGCGCTCCCGCCCCTGGCGTTCGGCCTTGTGGCGCTCGGCGCTGGTGGGGTGTTTGGCCGCGGTGCCGTCGCCGGGGGTAACGCGGTGCAGGTCGTAGTCGGCTTCGATGAGACGGGCTTCGACTTGGGCGCGTTGGCCCGAGCGGTGGTGGTTGGGGCGGCGGCCGTCCTCGCGTACGAGGGTGGCGATGATGTGGATGTGGTCGTCGGCGTGGCGGACGGCGGCCCACCGACACCCGGCGTCGTCTGGGCCGCCGGAGTCGATGCCGGTCGCGGCCACGATGCGGCTGGCGATGTCGCCCCACTCCTCGTCGCTCAGGATGCGGTCGGTGCGTGCTGCGCGGACGGAGCAGTGCCACACGTGCTGGTCGGGCCGCTGGTCTTCGTCGAGGAGGTGCAGTGGCTGGTCGAGAAGTCGCTGGAGGTCTTCCTCCGTCGCGGAGGGGTCGCGGCCGGGGTCAGGCGCCATGTAGTCGAAGGAGGCGACAAGGTGCGGGTCGACGTGCTCTTCGCGGGTGCCCTTGCCATAGAGGTAGTTGAGCAGGCCGCGGGTGCTGCTGCCTTGCTTGTGGATGCTGGGGATCAAGTGGTCTCGTCTGTCTGCTGGTTGTTGATCCGCTCGACGGCTGCCTCGGTGGCGGTGGCCGCGCGGCGGACGTAGGTGAGGGTTTCCTCGATGCGGGCGCTGTCGACGTCGCCGCCCGAGTTGAGTGTCTTGGTCATCTGGTTGAGGTTGCTGCCGGCCCAGCCGAGCTTGCGGCTGGTGGCGAAGAGCTCGGTGAGGACGTCGTGGTCGGCGGCGATGGTGGCCGCGGTGCGGGTCTGGTCGCGAGCGGCGGCGAGCGCGGAGTGGGCGAGGAATCCGGCGATACTCATGCCGACGGCATCGGCGCCGGCCTGGATGAGGATCCGTTCGCCTTCGTTGAGTCGGACGCTGTGGGCGGGGCGCTGCTTCTTGTCGCGCGGGCGGGATTTCCCCCTGGTCAGGCGCGTGTGGCCTGCCGTACTTGGCTGCGAACCGCCCTCGGTCGCAGCCCTCCCGTCCGGCGCCCCCTGGCGCTGGGCGGGCCCCGCCACCCCTGGGGCGGGGTCGGGTTCGGACGCTCCCCCTGCGGGGGAGTGTCCGAACCTCCAACTTGCTCCGCTTTGAGCTGGCGTGGCTTGGGTCGCGTTCTGGTGCACGGGGCTGTTGGTGCACGAATCCTGTATGGAGATCAGCTCCTGGCTGAGGGGAGAGGGCAGCGGACCAGGTCGACGTACGGGCAGCGTCCCCAACGCCCGCTGGTTCGAGCGGTGAGTCGCGAGGGAGGGCAGTGCGTGCCTGGTCAAGCGGTGCCAATGGGGCGGGGCCGTGGGACCAGACGGGGTGCTGGTCTACGGCCCCCGTTCGGGGTTCAGGGCTGACCGGATATCCGGTCAGCCCGTGGGGACGGCGGTCTCGCAACCCTGCTCTGCCGCCAGGAGGGCCTTGAGTTCGGTGAGCCGGTCCTCGGAGATGGGGAGGTCGGCCTCGCGGATGGCGTTCCGTAGCACGGCGCGGGTGGCTGTTCCGTGCATGGCGATGGCCGCGCGGCCGATCGCGAGGAGTTCGTCCATCTCGGCACCGGGAGGACGTCCGTAGCGTTGCGCCGCAGGGACGTCGTCCTCGTGGGACGGCTCAGTGGTCTCGCGGATGGGGACCGAATCGTGCAGGGGAAGTTGGTTCTGCACGGATCGAGGAGGCAGGGACTCAAG
Organism: Streptomyces sp. NPDC005761; assembly: GCF_040630635.1. Lineage (NCBI taxonomy): Bacteria > Bacillati > Actinomycetota > Actinomycetes > Kitasatosporales > Streptomycetaceae > Streptomyces > Streptomyces sp. NPDC005761. The sequence goes on from NZ_JBEXXX010000008.1 coordinate 83,469, forward strand.
ACGAAGGTTGGAGTCGGCGTGCTCCCCGGCTTCCTCGCTCGTCAAGCCGAAACCTGCACCCGATCGGCTGCGCGGCGGAGTCGTCCCGACTTGGTGCAGGGTGCCTTCGTTCGGAGTGAAGGCGTTCCAAGGCGATGGCAGTTCGATCGTGGCCAGCTCTGTCGCGTGACGGCGGACGGCAAGCTGGTGCAGCAGCACTTCGCGCTGGCGCTGGTCGATTCCCACAGACGCTTGGGCGACGGCGCGGGAAAGCCGTCGCGCGGTTCGCCGGCCTCGCCAGCCGGCGCGCTGCTTCGGGGTTCGCTCCGCAAGGTGCGCGGCCAGGGCGACGGCCCTGCGGGTGGCACGGTCGCGGCTGATCTGCGCAGCGTCACGATCGTGTTCGGCGACCCCAAGGCGCGAGAGGCCGCGTTCGCGTACTTCGCGACCTATCCGGGCGAGGACGCTGTGGGAGGCCGCCTCGGGCGTGCGGATGCGTAGTTCGATGCCCATGGCCTGATGCCACAGCAGTGCGGCCATGACCGGTCCCACGAAGGCCCGCACCGTGCCGCCGACCACACCCGACTCGGCGTACGCGGGGATCACCTGTACAGCGGTGATCACCCAGGTCAGGACGCCGGGCAGGCCGGGTGCTCGCTTGGGGCCTTGCAGGTTCTGCCGCGCCAGCAGGGCCGTGGCGAAGAGGGCGAGTTCCGCGGCGGCGAACATCGCGGTGCGCTCGGTGGTGCCGCTCATGTCGAGGTAGTCGGCGGCGAACCGCCAGCTGGTGTCGGCGCTGTAGGTAGTGCATCCGACCGCGGCCAGTGCGGCGACCCTGACCGCGGGTGTTCCGGGCTGTTGCTTGGTGTGGTTTCGGGGAGCGCGTCGGTAGATCAGCCAGCTGATCAGCAGCACTGTGCAGGTGGCCAGGAGGGCGGCGAGCGCGATAGGTATCGCGTTCCAGTGCCCGAGTGCGGGCATGGCAAGTTCCGTCATGCAGGGGTCTCCAAAGGGCCCGCCGCGCCGTGTGGGCAGGCGTGGGCGCGGGACGGGCGGTGTGGTGAAGGTGAGCTGGTGCCGGGCGGCGCCGTGCGGTCAGGCGGAGAGCTGGCGTCTGCGGTCGGCGCCGGTGAGGACGACGGTGGTGGTCATCTCGGCGAGACGGGAGGCGACGCGGTCGCCGACGGCGTCGCGGAGCGCGGCGGTCGGCAGATTGGTCGTGAGGAGGGTGGGGAGCAGGTCGGTGTAGCGGCGGTTGATCAGCCGGTACGTGATCTCCTCGGTCCACTCCGACTGCTTGGCTGCGCCGAGGTCGTCCAGGATCAGCAGCGGGCAGGTGCTGAGGGTGGCGAGGTCGCGCTCGGCGTCATGGCCGGGGCGTGGGCGCAAGCGGGCGTACAGGTCGGCTGTGGTGGCCGCCTCCCACCGCAGCCGTACCCCGGCGGTCAGCAGCGAGCGCACCGCGCCGTACGCCTGGTGTGTCTTGCCGGTGCCGGTGGGCCCGGCGATCAGCAGGGACGGTCCGAGCGCGATGCCCCGGGTGCCGCTCGGGCCGGGCCGTGCGGCAAGGGCCACCTCATCGACCCAGGCGGCAACCTGCTGGTGGCCGGCGAGGGCGTGGCGGTAACGGGGTGGGATGCGGGCCGCGGCCAGCTCCAGCGCGGTCACCCGTTCCGAAGGGGCCTCGGCAGGTGACGTAGTTGGATCGATGCCCCGTTCGGCGAGGATCGTGCCGAGGCGGGCGGCGAGGGTGTTCATGCGCTGCGGCTCCCGGCTGGTGGTGGCTGTGGTCACAGCTGACCCCCGTAGGCCACCTCGACGTCAGCGGGCGCCGGGTTGGTCCATGCTCGGTGCGGGGCGGCAGCTGCCCGTGGAGCGTTCATGGCCTCGTCGACCAGGCTCGGCAGCAGTCCAGCGGACAGCCCCTTGGTACGCATGCGGTCCATCCCGGCCCTGATGTGGTCGGGGGACAACCCCTCGCCGAGCAGTTTGCTGACCACCTTGCCGAGGCGGCCGAGGACGTCGCTGGGCGGGCGGTGTTGGCATGCGGCGACGTGCTCGGCGACCAGGTCCTTGGCCGAGACCGAACCCGAGACGGCAGGGGGCGTGGGGGCGCTTGCGCTCCCCACCGGAGGTGATCCTAGATCCAGGATCCTAGGTCCTAGATCCGGACCCTGAGTCCTCACCGCAGTCTCCCAGCGTTGTGGTGAGGACTCACTGAAATCGCCCTGACCTGCGGTTTTCCGGTTCACGGAGGGCTCGCTGCATCCGCGTGACGCATCAGGGCGTCCACCGTGAGGGCTCACGGCCTGTTCATGGAGGGCTCCGTGAACAGGCGAGGCCGCCTCGTCCGACCGGCTGCCCTGGTGGCGCGGGCAGGCCGGGCAGCGGCTGCCGCTGGGCCGGTTGATCTTCTGGTGACGGGCCCAGGTGACGATGTGCAGGTACCGCTTGCCGTCGTCGCCTTCGTACCGGCAGATCAGACCCGCACTGTCGAGCTGCGTGAGGTCGTCCTCGACCTCCAGCGGGCCGTGCTCGGGGCGCAGGGACCACAGGGCGCCGGCGATGACAGCGGCCTGGTCGCGGAAGTGGCCGTGGTCGTCCGCCTGCGTAAGCAGGCCGAAGAAGGTCCGCTCGGCATGGACGCTCACCGCGGCCAGCGACTCGGAGATGAAGGCTTCCGGCTTGATGGTGCGTATCCGCGCCATGTCTATCGCCCCGCCTTCGTGGGCCGAGCAGACGAGTTCGGCGACGGGGATGCGACTACGGCCACGAAGGCAGTAGCTTGTTGGGGCATGCACGGTTCCTCACCCGGTGGCGTTATGACCGCCACCGTCTTGATCGTTCAGGTACGGGCGATATCGGTAGGGACTTCTTGGCCCCCGGCGTTGGCCCGCCGGGGGCTTCTTCATGTGCTCGAAACCGCAGGGGTTTCCGGGCGCATGGCCAAGACAGCCACATCTTCCCCGCACAAGTCCAGCATTCCGCCGGAAAAGCAAACAGCTCTCGGCGAACGTGTCGTGCGCGGCTTCCTTAAAACGGTAGACCCGAATCGCCGGTTGACCAAGAAGTTGCATAAATCGGGCAGTTGGCAAGCGAACCCGTGGGCGGCGCTGGTGGGCGCGCGATGCAAGATGCCACGTCGAGACCACATGCGTGCTACCGGCATGAGGGCGGCAGGTGATTTGGTCATCCGCCGATTCCCGTCTATGTTGCGCCGCTCGCAAGGAGTCTGGGGACCAGATCTGACAAAAAAGATGCGAAACATAGCAGCACATCGCCGGTTACCCAAACCGGCAATGCAGAGCTACAACTGACCTATGCCTGAGAGCCCTTTGGGAATTGGTCCGGCCGGCGTGCTGACCGCCCGCGCCATTACCCGTGCCCGCACAGCGCGCGGATTCGCCCAGCGCCAGCTGGCCGAACGGGTCACCGCGCTCGGCCGGCCCATGACCATCACGATGCTGTCCCGCATCGAATGCAGACAGCGCCGCTGCGATGTCGACGATCTCGTCGCCATCGCAGCTGCTCTCGGCCTCTCCCCGCTCGCCCTGCTCGCCGAGACGAGTTAGCCGAACGAGCCCCAACAGCGCTCCCCGGGTGGGCCAACACCCGGCAGCCGCTACGCACATCACCTCGCCCGTACCTGAAACACCAAGACCGGCGTACCCGTGTCCGCGCGGCCGCGCCAGAGAAGGAACCTCCTTGCGCCGAGAGGCCATTACCCCTGCCCCGTTGCCGTTCCGCCTCCGTACCGCGAAGGAGGCGATCTCGCATGGCTGAGCAGCCAGGCACCGGCGTAGCACCGCCCCGCCTCTACCGTCCCGAGGACATCGCTGCTGTTCTCGGCTGCTCTGCCTGGTGGGTCAAGGACAGGGCCCGGCGGCGGCTGATCCCCTTCACCCGGGTCGGCCGCGCTTACCGCTTCACCGCAGAGCACCTCGCAGAGATCATCCGCCTCCACGAGGAACGGCCCGCACGGGCACACCAGCCAGTCACAGCTCGGACCGTCGCCAAGGCCGATGCCCAGCAGGCGGAAGCGCCCCGGCGTGCCGCGCCCACCACCCGCCTGCGGGCGCGGCCTCCGGCCCGCGCCAGGCAAAGCCAGTTCAGCACCGTCGCCTGACACGACCGCGTACCAAGGGAGAGGAGGAGCGTGGGTTTCGCGGAGAAGCGCGCGAACTACTGGCGTGGCCGGTACAAGACCGCACCTGGTAAGCACCTCACGGTCGTCGACGAGCAGGGCAAGGCGATCAAGTTCGCCACCAAGGGCGAGGCTCAGCGCGCCGCGAGCGAGGCCGAGAACAAGTACCGGCGCGGCGACTGGCGTGACCCGGCACTCGGCCAGGAGACCTTCGGCGAGTACGCGAGCCGCTGGTACGAGGCCCAGGACCTGGCCGCATCGACGATGCAGAACTACAAGCGCCACATCGAAGAGCACCTGCTTCCCGACTTCGGGGACCATGCGCTCGCCGGCATCCTGCGCTCGGACGTCGACCGGTGGGAGAAGAAGGAAAGGGCTCTGTACGCGGCCTCCAGCGTCAAGACCTGGCGCTCGACGTTCCACCTGATCTACGAGGACGCGATCGACGAAGGACTGATCACGTTGAACCCGGCGACCAGGCGGCGTGGGCGGGGCAAGCGCGCGGGCCGCTCCCGTGACCGAGGCCCGGAGAAGGTCGTCACCGATCCGCTCGGCATCCTGTTGATCGCCGAACGAGCAGCACTGCTGTCCGGCCGAGATGACGAGTTCGTCGCCGTCGTCCTCAAGGGATACACCGGCATGCGCTGGGGCGAAATAGTCGGCCTGGAGACCGAGTTCACTCGACCTGGCTCCGTCCGTGTCGAATGGCAGCTGTACGAACTCGACTCGGGCGAGATGGTGCGCTGCCCGCCCAAGGACGACAGCTATCGCACCCTCGACTCGATGGACTGGCTGTCCGCCCTGGTCGCCAATCACGTCGCCCGCACGAAGCCGACGCCCTGCGCCTGCCACGGTAGGACCTACGTCTTCCGCGGGCAGGGCACGGCTCGTACGGGCGGCCACCTCGGGGCGAAACTCGTCGACGTCGCACGCCGTGCCGAAGTCTCCACGGGGACGGTGTCCAACGTCCTCAACCACCCCGATCGTGTCGCTGAGGCGACGCGAATGCGGGTGGAGGAGGCCATCACGGACCTCGGGTTCGTACGAGGCGGCGCGGTGGTGGAGCCTGCGGCCCACTGGCGCAGGAACGGTTTCGCGACGTGGCTGTTCACCCCGGCGGTATCGGGCTGGTACCCGAAGAAGGCCCCGCAGGAGGCACGACCCGTGCCGCTACTCGGCGAGCCGTGGCCAGGAGTCCCCGCGCGAGGGCGCGGGGCCGGCCAACGGGCCGACGCCTGCTGGCTCCCGATTGCTAGGGGCCTCACCCCTCACGGACTGCGCCACACCCATAGGACCGTGATGGAGGACCTCGGCACCGAGAAGGTCCTCATGGACCAGCGCATGGGACACATCGACGGCTCCGTCTCGGCGCGCTATGCCCACGTCACGCCGGGCATGCGCAAGCGCCTCCTGCTCGGCCTGACCGAGCAGTGGGAGGCAGCTCTCGACTCGCGGCTCGCCATGTGTCCTACATCACCGGTGCGCGTGCTCGGTGACCTTCTGCGCGTTCGCCGGCAGGCGCATGGCTTGGTGTAACGCCAGCGGTGAGTGGCGCCTGTGACCCCCACGGGTCACAGGCGCTTTCGCCTCGCTCGAAGCACCTGTGCCTGCCCACCGAGCCCGATCACGCCGACGGGATCTGGGCACTCGATTCCTTCTGGTGGTTTTGGCGAATCGGCGGGCGCTGGTGCCAACAGACCTGGCTCAATAGGCGCATGGAATTGGGTGAGCACTGGGCATATCGCGTGAGGCCGAAGGACCTGGGCAGCGCGGTCCGCCAGGTAGAGATTGTGCGTGTCGGCGGCCCCGGCAGGACGGGCGGGGTGCATGTGCGGTTCCTTGACGGTGACGCCGCCGGGCTACAGGAATGGGTCAACCCCACGTGCCTCGTGGTTCCGTGGGCGAAGGCCGAAGAGTTCCACGCGGACGACGCGGCGGAGTTGGCGTTGGCCGAGGCGTCGCGACACGTGAGGGGCAGCACGGAGTTCGAGGCCGCGCGGCTGATCCTTGGGTTCGTCAGACCGAAGAGCAAACTGCGCCTGCGGCGAGGCGTCCAGGACGCCGGCATCCTGGACATGGGCCGACTGGATGAGACCGCACCGCTCGTCGGTATGGATCCCGCGAAACTGCGGGACGACCCTACGATCCACGAGAACCGCGACGGCCACTGCCTGGCAGGTTGGCCAGTCACTGAACGTCTCGTCCGCCATGTGGCCGAACGTCTCGCCGACACAATTCTGCCGGAGGTGGACCGCAAACAGCAGAGCCTTGAGCAGGAACGCGCCCAGTCTTCCTGGTACTCCTCCTACAGCCGTCGCGATGACCGCAAGCTGGACGCCGAAGCGACCGTCCTGAGGACCGTGCGGGCCTGGTGCGGCGAGGACAAGTCCGAGCGCTATGACGAACTGGTCGCCCTGCGCGCGGAGGTCATCCGGCTCGGGAAATTGGTCGAGCGGGCGGTGACGACCCTACGTGACCGCGGACACGGCTTCATCGCCTCCACCATTGAGCGCGAGCTGGGCGTCCATATCTCCAGCCTTGATCCAGACGTTCGTCGCTGAGGTCGTGCCGCCGGTCTGGCTCCGGTTTGGGTGACGCGACTTCCACCTGAGGCTTCTCCTTCACCGACGCGACCCGCTCGGGACGCTGCGGGTGCCAGCCGTCGAGAAACGGCCGTAGCTGGTCGTCCGTCGGCTGCGCATGGAAGCCGTGGCCGGTAAGTCCCCGTCCGCGCACGGTGGGGTCGAGCCGCTCGGCCTCGGCCTTCCCCCACGCCGACCACTCCCGCAGCCGCTCGGCGTCGAGGCCGTCGCTCGACGTGGCAGCGGCCTTGTCCAGCGCTGCGCAGAAATCCCTGATCTCCCCAGCAGTCCGCCACTGCTCTAACGCCGTACTGAAGCGCTCGACCTGCACCGCTTCCACGGCCTTGATCGTCGCGACGCTGACAGCGGCCTCCCACTCCTGCTGCCTGCGCTGCATCTCCTCCACTTCCCGTAGGCGGCGCTCTTTCTCCTTCCGCTCCCGCTCCTCACGCAGTCGCAGTTGCTCCGCTTCCCGCTCCTCCCGCAGCCGCCGCTGCTGAGCCTCGCGCTCCAACCGAGCCCGTTCCTCCTCTTCGGCGTGTGCCTTGAGCGCGCGGAAGACCGAACCGACCTGGTCCTCCAGCGACTTCTTGGCGGTGTCGGCCCAGTCCTTCTTCCATCCGGAGCCGTAGCTGTAGCCCGAGTGCTGGCTGAGATGCAGTTCCAACTCGCCGGACGGCTCGGACCGGTTCGCCGGAGCAACCCGCTGCCAGTCGTAGGTACGCCGACCCGGTTGCTTGGGCACGTACCTGACCTGCTTCTGCCGCTCGCGGAAGCTGACCTCGTACGTCCTGCCGTGGACCGTCAGCAGGGGGCGCGCCTGCCGGCGCTTCTTGGACACCGCGATCTCGCCATGACGAACGAGGGCCTGCTCGGCGAGGAGACGGAGCAGCGCGATCACCCGGGGGAGGACCTCCTCGGAGATCTCAAAGGCACTGTGGTCTGCGGTAACCGCGGCGACCACGTCCTCAACGTCGGTGATCACTCGGCTACGCGCCAGGCGAATCCGATTCCATTCGGTGTCGTCCTCGCCGGTCATCCTGAGCAGGCCGAGAACGAAATCACCCCTCTCCCGCCCCGTGTGCTTGAGGTGGTACCCCTCGGGGGCGCATTGCCGCGCAGCGTCGAATGCTCGCCGGTAGCGGCCCCGCTCCCCGTCGCTCGGGTTCGGGATACGGAGGAAGCGGCCGGCTTCCTGCACTTGGGTGATCAGGGCCGCGCCGATCGAGGCCGGTGAGGGACGCGAGGGCTTCGCAGCCGCAGACGAGGGCGCTGTCTGTCGGCTGGGAGGGCCAGCCTCTGGTGTCAGTTTGGGGGCCGCCGAACGCTGCCTGCGTGGAGTCCGCTCCGGCCGGTCAGGATGGTGCCCGTGTTCCAGGTAGAAGCGTCCGTCGTTGGTGATGTCCGCCTGCCACCTCCCGCTCTGCTTCGGCATGGTGATCAAGCCCCGCCCCTTGAGGGCGTGAGCGGTGGCGGCAAGTTCCGGGCTGTCCGAGGTAACAGGTTCCGTCCCCTTCCCGATGCGGGTGAGCAGGACCAGCTGGCGATCATTGAGTGGCGACCAACGGTGCATGGCACGGTCGTACCGTGTGTGCTCGAGCCAGCACAACCTGTATTGAGAAAATCGCTCAGGTTCGCTAGGAGGGGTCCCTGCGGGACCAATTCGCCTGGATGCGGCCTGGCGCTTGTGAGCGTGGCAGGCGCGATGCGCACGACAAGGCGTTTCACGACTTTACGCCTTCCTCGCTATGAACCGGACCAAGACTGGGTGACCCGGTTCAAACGAAGGAAGGCAACCTTATGCAGAAGCAAGCAGTGCAAGTCGCACCCGAGGGAACCCATGGGAAGGGCAGGATCCGAGCACATGACGCCTGGGCATTGGAACTGCCGGTACTGCTGGATGCGATGAACACACAGGCAGTCGAGATCGACCTCGGGCAGCACGGCATGCAGGCTGCATTGGCCGTCCTTCCAGACCGGATCTGCGTGCTGGTGCGCCCCGGCCTCAGCGAGCAAGAACTGTCGGTAGCCATCCGGTCGCTTCTCGCTCGATACATTCACCGTCCCTCCCCTCACCTGGTCCTCTGGCCGCGAGAAGGCCACGGTGTGGTGGTGAAGGAGCCGAGCGACGTGTTGGCGGACTTGGTGCTGGGAGACCCGCCGGACGCGACGGCCGATGTCATCCATCTCTACAAGGATGGAAACTGGGCGCCGAAGGACGGGTGGCGGAGCGACGAAGAGGTGCTCACGGAGCTTCTGAAGCTTGCTGCCGTCGACATGAAGGGCGTAGTCGAGGACATCCCTGAGGAGATGTACCCGCTACCCGACGGGCTGGGTGCCGTCGTCTCCGCCGGCTACGACAGCGAGGGGCTGGCACACCCGCTGGTGTTCCTTCGAGGTGACCTGGCCGTCGGCCTGCGCGTCGATCTCCTCGGCTTCTGCCTCGCGCTGGCCGCCGGCACCGAGCACGAGGGCCGGGAACCGGACGAGAACGGTTTGTTCTATGTCGGCACGGATGCGGGACCGGTGCGTGGCCCGGGGACAGCGCTCCTCGGCGCTCTCATGGTCCAGCGCTTGGGGCGGCGTCCGGGAGACTGCGCTTTCAGACTCCTCGACCCGCCGGAGGATTCCGCCCCAGGGGTGGAGTCCGCTGCTTGATCGCGGGGAGGCTCTGCCGGGCGTCCGTCCCGTAAGTGTCGCGTCGAGGTTCTGCTCGGCAGGCTCAATGGCGGCTCCTTGGGAGCCGGATCCTGAGATCGGCTCCCAAACGGCTCCCAAGATGGCCCTAGGAACGAGTCAGGGGCCTGATCCACTAAGTGAATCAGGCCCCTGACCTGGTGTTTCAGCTGTCGGGGTGGCGGGATTTGAACCCACGACCTCTTCGTCCCGAACGAAGCGCGCTGCCAAGCTGCGCTACACCCCGATCGCCGCCGGTCTCCCGGCGACATCGATTACTTTAGCCCACCGGCGCCCGGAGACGAAATCCGCTTTTTGTGGCGATCGCGCGGCTGCCGGTGGTCAGGGACCGGGCACCGTCGGTCACACGTCCCGCGGGGTCAGGGTCAGCAGGGTTGCCTCCGGCGGGCACGCGAAGCGGACCGGGGTGTAGCGGTTGGTTCCGCATCCGGCCGAGACGTGGAGGTAGGCGCGGTGGCCGTCGGCCGTGTGGCTGGAGAGGCCCTTCACCCGGTCCGTGTCCAGGTCGCAGTTGGTGACCAGGGCCCCGTAGAAGGGGATGCACAGCTGGCCGCCGTGGGTGTGGCCGGCCAGGATCAGCGGGTAGCCGTCCGCGGTGAAGGCGTCGAGTGAGCGCAGGTAGGGGGCGTGGACCACACCGATGGACAGGTCGGCGCTCGTCTCGGGGCCGCCCGAGACCTCTGCGTAGCGGTCACGCTTGATGTGCGGGTCGTCCAGGCCCGTGAAGGCCAGCTCCAGGCCGTCGAGCTTCAGGCGGCCGCGGGTGTTGGAAAGGTTCAGCCAGCCCGCGTCGTCGAAGGCGTCGCGCATCGGTTCCCACGGGTTGTGGACGACGCCGACGGCCGGGGCGTTCCCGTTGAGCCCGTGCTTGCCCGCCGCCTTCTCGAGGAGGTAGCGGGCGGGGTTGCGGAGCTTGGGGCCGTAGTAGTCGTTGGACCCGAACACGTACACACCCGGGAACTCCATCAGCGGACCGAGCGCGTCCAGCAGTTCCGGTACGGCCTCCGGGTCGGAGAGGTTGTCGCCGGTGTTCACGACGAAGTCCGGGCGCAGCCCGGCCAGCGACTGCAGCCAGGCGCGCTTCTTGCGCTGGCCGCTGACCATGTGGACGTCGGAGACCTGCAGGACCCGCAACGGGCGTGCCCCATGCGGGAGTACCGGGATGGTGACCCTTCGCAGACGGAACGAGCGGGCCTCGAATCCGGCCGCGTAGGCGAGACCGGCGGCGCCGGCCGCGGCGGTGACCGCCGTGATTTTCAGGGGTACTCCGTAGCGTGCGCGCATGCGCCCATCGTCGCAGACGGTGCGTGTCCACAGGAAAACCGGCGGGCGGTGCACACCCCGCACCTGCCACAATCACCCCATGACCACGCTCAAGTCCAAGCTCAAGGAAGACCTCACCACGGCCATGAAGGCGCGCGACGAGCTGACCTCGTCCACGCTCCGGCTGACCCTCACCGCGATCACCAAGGAGGAGGTCGGCGGCAAGACGGCCCGCGAACTCTCCGACGACGAGGTGCAGAAGGTGATCGCCAAGGAGGCCAAGAAGCGCCGCGAGGCGGCCGAGGCCTTCGCCAAGGGCGGCCGGGCCGAGCAGGCGGAGCGGGAGAAGAAGGAGGGCGAGCTGCTGGACGCCTACCTCCCGCAGCAGCTGAGCGACGACGAGCTGACCGCGATCGTGTCGTCCGCCGTCGACGAGGCGAAGGCCGCCGGGGCCGAGGGGCCGCGCGCGATGGGCGCCGTCATGAAGATCGTGAACCCGAAGGTGGCGGGGCGCGCCGAGGGCGGCCGGGTGGCCGCCACGGTGAAGAAGCTCCTCGCGGGCTGAGGCCGCGCGGCTCGGCAAGCGGCAGACATGAAGGTGGGGCGCCCCCGGACCGGGAGCGCCCCACCTTCATGTCCGGCGTGCGAGGGGACCGGCCGGGTCAGGGGCCGTTCGTCCCGCCGTCGTTCTGACCGCGGCCGTTGCCGTCGTTCCCGCCGATCAGGTCCGGCGAAATGCTGATGCCGGGGAAGGGATCGCCGTCGCCGGGCTTGTCGTCGCCCTCGCCCGGCTTGTGCTTGTCCCTGTCCCTGTCCTTGTTCTTGTCCTTGTCCTCCTTCGGCTTCGCCCGCGGTACGTCGACCGGGGTGAAGGCCGGGGTTTCGGAGGCGTTGAGGGAACCGGTCATCGCCGTCCGCCAGATCGGGCCGGGCAGACAGCCGCCGCAGACGTCCTCGTAGTACTGGCCGCCGATGGTGATGTTGCTCATCGGGATCTGGTGGGCGCCGTCGCTGCCGACCCACACCGCCGTGGACAGGTTCGGTGTGTAGCCGACGAACCAGGCGTTGATGCGCTCGTCGGTCGTACCGGTCTTGCCCGCGTTGTCGCGGTCGCTGAGGCCGGCCGACTTTCCGGTGCCGTCCTCGACGACGCCCTTGAGCATCTGATTGATGGTGTCGGCCGAGTGCTCGCTCATGGCCCGGTTGCACTGGGACTTCGGTACGTCGATGTGCTTGCCGTCCGGCTTGGTCACCGACTGGATCGCGATCGGGGTGCAGTACGTGCCGCGGTTGGCGAAGGTGGCGTACACCGAAGCCATCGCCAGCGGCGTCGACTCCTGGCCGCCGAGGGTGGTGGCGGGGTTCTGCAGCAACGGCTTGTTGTCGCCGCGGTTGTAGCCGACCTTCTTCGCCATCGTGATCGTCTCGCAGAGGCCGGCCCGCTGCTCCAGTTTGGCGAAGTAGGTGTTGACCGACTTGCCCAGCGCGCTGGTCATGTCGAAGGTGCCCTTCTCCGACTCCAGCTCGTTCTCGACGTTCCACGGGATGGTGTCCGCGGGCTCGCCCTTGCAGTTGTGGAAGGCGTCGGCGGGCAGGGTGATCTTGTGGTCCGTGGTGAAGCTCTGGGCCGGGCTGATCCCCTCCTCCAGCGCGGCCGCCGCGGTGATCGGCTTGAAGGTCGACCCCACCTGGAAGCCGGCGTAGCTGCCGCCCATCTTGTGGTCGACGGAGAGGTTCAGCACGGTCTGGTGCTTGGACGCGTCCAGTCCGTAGGGGCGGGACTGCGCCATCGCAAGGATCTTGCCGGTGCCGGGCTGGACCTGGACGACGGAGGTCGCGACCTTGTCGTCCTCGTTGACCAGGGAGGTGGCCGCGTTGTTGGAGGCGGCCTGGGAGCGCGGGTCCAGGGTCGTCTTGATGGTCAGTCCGCCGGTGGCCCAGAGCTTGGCGCGGTCCTTCGCTGTCTTGCCGAAGGTGGGGTCACTCGTGACGATCTGGCGTACGTAGTCGCAGAAGAAGCCGGAACCGCTCACCGCGGTGATGCAGCCGTTCTTCGGCCGCTTCACCTTCAGCTTGATCGGGGTCTCCTTGGCCTTGGCGGCCTCTTCCGGCGAGATGTCCCCGACGTCGGCCATCCGCTGGATGACGGTGTTGCGGCGCTTGGTCGCCTCTTCCTTGTCGTTGACGGGGTCGTAGCGGCTGGGCGACTGCACGATGCCGGCCAGCATCGCCGCCTCCTCCAGCTTCAGGTCCTTCGCCGACTTGGAGAAGTACCGCTGGGAGGCCGCCTCGACGCCGTACGCCTGCTGCCCGAAGAAGGTGATGTTGAGGTAGTTCTCCAGGATCTTCTTCTTGCCGAGTTCTTCCTCGACCTGGATCGCGTACTTCAGCTCCTGGACCTTGCGGCCCAGCGTCTGCTGGGTGGCCTGGGCGACCTTGGTCGGGTCGTCGCCGGCCTCCTCGACGAAGACGTTCTTCACGTACTGCTGGGTGAGGGTCGACGCGCCCTGCGCGGTCCCGCCCGCCTGTACGTTGCGGTTCATCGCGCGCAGGATGCCCTTGAGGTCGACGGCGCCGTGCTCGTAGAAGCGGGCGTCCTCGATCGCGATGATCGCCTTCTGCATGTACGGGGAGATCTTCGTCAGCGGCACCACGGTGCGGTCCCGCGAGTACACCGTGGCGATCTGGCCGCCCTGGTTGTCCAGGATCGTGGTGCGCTGGCTCAGCGGCGGAGTCTTCAGGTTGGCCGGGATCTCGTCGAACCCGTCGACCGTTCCCTTCGCGGCGAGACCCAGTGCTCCGGCGGCCGGCAGCGCGATGCCCGCCAGGACCACTCCGGAGAGTGCGGCGACACCGAGGAACTTGGCGGCCTGCTGGGTCGTCGTGAGACCCCCGCCCGAGCGCTTCTTTGGCATGGGGGCAGCCTACGTTCTCATTCGCCGGACACACGTATATGCCTTGGCCTAAGCTGCTCTCAACTGTCACAGCAGTCCGGTTTGGTATCAACCCCCCTGCATGACCCTGTGCATGACCCGGCCACGAGTTCAGGCGCTCCCGAAATCGCCTCGTGTGTCATCGACCGTCCGTTATGACTCAGGTGGTCTGTCCCGATTCTTCCGGGATAGTCGCGCATGTCCTCACCTCACTCCCCTGGGTGATCTGCCGCATACGCATAGTCCGTTCGGGCCATTCAAGATTGGGCCCGAAGGGGGTGTTGTGCTGTCGCCACCTTCCGTAACGTCCTCAACTGGCAGCAGTGAATATGCCGCTGCCGCCGTGGGGGAGCCTCGATTCGGGAGAGGACGGCGCCGGGATGGGCTGGGTAACCGACTGGAGTGCGCAGGCAGCCTGCCGCACTACCGATCCGGATGAACTGTTCGTACAAGGGGCAGCGCAGAACAGAGCCAAGGCGGTGTGCACCGGATGCCCGGTGCGGACCGAGTGCCTTGCCGATGCGCTCGACAATCGCGTCGAATTCGGCGTGTGGGGCGGGATGACCGAGAGGGAGCGCCGCGCACTGCTGCGCCGGCGCCCGACTGTCACGTCCTGGCGCCGGCTGCTGGAGACCGCGCGCAGTGAGTACGAGCAGTCCACGGGCATCCTGCCCGTGGCGATCGGGCTGGAGGACGACGAACTGCACGAGACGTTCGCCGCCGTGGGGTAGCCCCCGACGGCGGGACGGACGACGGGGAGACTAAGCAGCTCCGGCCGAGGCGGAACCGGTCGCGAGCCGGTCCCCGATGGCTCGCAGCCCTGCGAGGTCATGGACATCTCCGGGCAGCGCGGCCACCGCGGTGACGGCCACCTCGGGATGCAGCGCGGTGAAGCGGTCGCGTGTGTGCTGTTCGCGCGCGACCACCTGCATCCGTTCGGCGTGCAGGCGCAGCAGACCTGCCGTCAGCTGTTCGACGGTCACGGCGCCTGCGGGCACGGGGTCGATCGCGGCGTCAGTGGTCACGGCGTCGGTAGGGGCGTCGGCATCTGCGTCCGAGATGTCGGCGGGGTCCCGCTCCGATGCGTGCTCGGACGGTTCGGGGGTGGCGGCTCCTGCGGGGTGCGGGGTCTGTGCGGAACCGGCCGCGGGGGATTCGGCGGGCTCACGAAGTCCAGCCTTCCCGGCCCCCTGATCCACAATGCCGTCGGCATCAAGATTTTCTGCGGCGGCCAGCGCGCGCTCGGCGGAGAGCCGGGCGGCATCACTGCCGTGGACCCGGTTGAGCACCAGGCCGGCCAGCGGCATGTCCTCCGCTGCCAGCCGTTCCACGAAGTACGCCGCTTCGCGGAGCGCGTCCCGCTCCGGTGTCGCGACGACGAGGAACGCCGTGCCGGGTGCCTGGAGAAGTCTGTACGTGGCATCGGCGCGGGTGCGGAACCCGCCGAACATGGTGTCCATCGCGGCGACGAACGTCTGCACATCCCGCAGGAACTGGCCACCGAGCAGCTTGCCCAGCGTCCCCGTCATCATCGACATGCCCACGTTGAGGAACTTCATTCCGGCCCGGCCGCCCATCTTCGCCGGGGCCATCAGCAGCTTGATGAACTTTCCGTCCAGGAACGAGCCCAGCCGCTTCGGTGCGTCCAGGAAGTCCAGCGCGGACCGGGAGGGCGGGGTGTCCACGACGATCAGGTCCCATTCGTCGCGCGCCCGCAGCTGACCGAGCTTCTCCATCGCCATGTACTCCTGCGTGCCCGCGAAACCGGCCGACAGGGACTGGTAGAAGGGGTTCTCCAGGATCGCCCGGGCCCGCTCCCCGTCCGCGTGCGCCTCGACGATCTCGTCGAAGGTCCGCTTCATGTCGAGCATCATGGCGTGCAGTTCGCCGGCGCCCGGCGTCCCGACGCCCTTCACCCGGCGCGGGATGTTGTCCAGGGAGTCGATGCCCATGGACTGGGCGAGTCTGCGCGCCGGATCGATGGTGAGGACGACGACCTTGCGCCCGCGCTCGGCCGCCCGTACGCCGAGGGCCGCCGCGGTCGTCGTCTTGCCGACGCCGCCCGAGCCGCAGCACACGACGATCCGGATGTCCGGGTCGTCGAGCAGGGCGTCGGTGTCCAGGGCGGGGGCCGGGTCCGGACTCGCGTCCGCCGTGCCCGCGCCGGTGCCCGCTTCCGTTCCCGATGTCATGAACCCACCCCTTGTTCCGCCCCAGCTTCGCCCACGCCCTGCTTGCGGAGCTCCACAGCCAGTTCGTACAGTCCGGCCGGGTCCACCCCTTCGCCGATCAGCGGCAGTTCGTACCCGGGCAGCCCGAGCCCTGCCAGCACGGCGCGCTGCTCACGCTCCAGTTCCACCCGCTGGGCGTGCTCGGCCGCCTGCTCGACCAGGGGGCGTACGAGTCCTGCGGAGCCGGTCACACCTGCCCGGGTGAGCATCTTGGCGATCTCCTTGCGCCGTCCCCCCGCGGCGGTGCGCAGCGTGTCCTCGTCCAGCAGGTGTGGGCGCACCATGTTCACGATGACCCGGCCCACCGGCAGTTCGGCGGCCTGCAGCTCCGCGATGCCGTCGGCGGTCTCCTGGACCGGCATCTCCTCCAGGAGGGTCACCAGATGGACCGCGGTCTCGGGAGACTTCAGTACCCGCATCACGGCCTGCGCCTGATTGTGTATCGGGCCGATCCGGGCCAGCCCCGCCACCTCGTCGTTCACGTTGAGGAAGCGGGTGATGCGGCCGGTCGGCGGGGCGTCCATGATCACGTAGTCGTAGACGAACCGGTTCCGCTTGTCCTTGCGGCGCACCGCCTCGCACGCCTTGCCCGTCAGCAGGACGTCCCGGACGCCGGGCGCGATGGTGGTGGCGAAGTCGATCGCGCCGAGCTTCTTCAGGGCCCGGCCCGCGCTGCCGAGCTTGTAGAACATCTGGAGATAGTCGAGGAGGGCGCGCTCGGCATCGATCGCCAGGGCGTACACCTCCCCGCCGCCCGGCGCGACGGCGATCTTGCGCTCCTCGTAGGGGAGGGAGTCCGCCTCGAAGAGCTGGGCGATGCCCTGTCTGCCCTCGACCTCGACGAGGAGGGTGCGCCTGCCCTCGGTCGCGAGGGCGAGCGCGAGGGCGGCGGCGACCGTGGTCTTACCGGTACCGCCCTTGCCGCTGACGACCTGGAACCTGCTCACGTATTCGAGCCTAACCAGTCGCGCCGCAGGCTACGCACGAGGCTGCGCGTCCCGTGGAGCGGCCAGGCATTACAGTCGGGCCATGACCAAGTGGGAATACGCGACCGTGCCCCTTCTCGTGCACGCGACCAAGCAGATTCTGGACACCTGGGGCGAGGACGGCTGGGAGCTTGTCCAGGTCGTTCCCGGCCCGAACAACCCCGAGCAGCTCGTGGCCTACCTGAAGCGGGAGAAGCAGTAGTGGCGGGCGCCGTCGAGGCGAAGCTCGCCGAACTCGGGCTCGCCCTGCCGGACGTCGTGCCGCCGCTCGCCTCGTACCAGCCCGCCGTGCAGTCCGGGGTGTACGTGTACACGTCGGGCCAGTTGCCGATGGTGGACGGCAAGCTCGCCGTCACCGGCAAGGTCGGCGCGGAGGTCACTCCCGACGAGGCGAAGGAGCTGGCGAAGACCTGTGCACTCAACGCGCTGGCCGCCGTCAAGTCGGTCGCGGGCGACCTGGACCGGATCGCCCGCGTCGTGAAGGTCGTCGGCTTCGTCGCCTCCGCCACGGACTTCACCGGCCAGCCCGCCGTGATCAACGGTGCGAGCGAGCTGCTCGGCGCGGTGCTCGGTGACAAGGGCGTACACGCCCGCAGCGCCGTCGGCGTCGCCGTGCTGCCGCTGGACGCGCCGGTCGAGGTCGAGGTCCAGGTCGAGCTGACCGGAGCCTGAGCCGACGTCGTGCCGCTGCCGGGGCTCCGCTGCGGTGCCGGTGGTGATCCCGCCCGGTCGTGCCGACCGGGCGGGATCATCTGTGTACAGGGCATGTACGGATCACCGTGCCCTCGAACATCGTCACGGTTCCGGATAGCCTCCGGCCATGTCCAATGGTCAGTGGTACCCACCCGAATGGCCCGACCGGATCCGGGCCCTCGCCGCAGGCGAACTGACGGCGGCGACCCCCCGGCGGGCCGCCACCGTGATGCTGCTCCGGGACGCCGCCGCGGGTACCGGGGACGGGCCGATGGTCCACATGCTGCGCCGGCGCACCTCGATGGCCTTTGCCGGAGGGGCGTACGCCTATCCGGGTGGCGGTGTCGATCCGCGCGACGACGACGGACTCGTCGGCTGGGCCGGACCCGCGCTGGAGAGCTGGGCGCGGCGGCTCGGGGTCGGGACGCCGGCCGAGGCGCAGGCGATCGTCTGCGCCGCCGTCCGCGAGACGTACGAGGAGGCGGGCGTCCTGCTCGCCGGCCCGACCGCGGGCACGGTCGTCACGGACACCACCGGCGAGGACTGGGAGGCCGACCGCGAGGCGCTCGTCGCGCGGGAGCTGTCGTTCGCGGAGTTCCTGGACCGGCGCGGGCTGGTGCTGCGTTCGGACCTGCTCGGCGCGTGGGCGCGCTGGATCACTCCGGAGTTCGAACCGCGTCGCTACGACACCTGGTTCTTCGTCGCCGCGCTGCCGGCGGGCCAGCGCACCCGCAACGCCTCGACGGAGGCCGACCGCACGGTGTGGATCGGTCCGGGCGAGGCTGCCGATGGATACGACCGGGGGGAGCTGTTGATGATGCCGCCCACGATTTCCACGCTGCGTGTGCTCAGGCCGTACGCCACCGCCGCGCAGGCGCTGGAAGCGGCGTCGGGCCAGGACCTCGCCCCTGTGCTCGCACAGGCCCGCCTGGAGGGCGAGGAGCTGGTGCTGAGCTGGCCGGGGCACGAGGAGTTCACCAGACACGTCCCGGCGGCCGGCGCGGCCGGTGCGGACGGTGGGGCGGCATGAGCGACGCGGCCGCGCTGCCCGGGCAGCCGCGCGGCGGGGTGCTGTCCGGCCCCGCCACGACCCGTGCGGTCAACGTTCTCGCGCCCAATGCGTCGACCATGACGCTGGACGGCACCAATACCTGGATCGTCGCCGAGCCCGATTCGGACCTTGCGGTGGTCATCGACCCGGGCCCGCTGGACGACGCCCATCTGGGGGCGGTCATCGACACGGCGGAGCGGGCGGGCCGCCGGATCGCGCTGACGCTCCTCACTCACGGGCACCCCGACCATGCGGAGGGCGCGGCCCGGTTCGCCGCGCTGACCCGTACGAAGGTGCGGGCCCTGGACCCGGAGCTCCGTCTCGGCGACGAGGGCCTGGGCACGGGGGACGTGATCACGACCGGCGGGCTGGAGATGTACGTGGTGCCCACCCCGGGCCACACGGCGGACTCGCTCTCCTTCCATCTGCCCGCCGATCGGGCCGTGCTGACGGGCGACACGATCCTCGGGCGCGGGACGACGCTGGTGGCGCACCCGGACGGGCGGCTGGGGGACTACCTCGACTCGCTGCGGCGGCTGCGCTCGCTGACGGTCGACGACGGGGTGCACACGGTGCTGCCCGGACACGGCCCGGTGCTGGACGACGCCCAGGGCGCCGTCGAGTTCTACCTGGCGCACCGCGCACACCGCCTGGCCCAGGTGGAGACGGCCGTGGAGGCCGGGCATCTGACGTCGTCCCAGGTGGTGGCACACGTGTACGCGGACGTGGACCGGTCCCTGTGGCCCGCGGCGGAACTGTCGGTGCGGGCGCAGCTGGAGTACCTGCGGGAGCACGGACTGATCTGACGGTCCCTGCCCGGTCACGTACGCGAGGGGCCCCGCCGTGTGGCGGGGCCCCTCGGGTGTTGCGTACGACGACGGGTCAGCGGGACCGCTTGGCCAGCCGTTCGACGTCCAGCAGGATCACCGCGCGGGCCTCCAACCGCAGCCAGCCACGGCCGGCGAAGTCGGCGAGCGCCTTGTTGACCGTCTCGCGGGAAGCGCCGACCAGCTGGGCCAGCTCCTCCTGCGTCAGGTCGTGCACGACGTGGATGCCTTCTTCCGACTGGACGCCGAAGCGGCGCGACAGGTCGAGGAGAGCGCGGGCGACACGGCCCGGCACGTCGGAGAAGACCAGGTCGGACATCTGGTCGTTGGTCTTGCGCAGGCGCCGGGCGACGGCGCGCAGCAGGGCCGTGGCCACCTCGGGGCGGACGTTCAGCCAGGGCTGGAGGTCGCCGTGTCCGAGACCGAGGAGCTTGACCTCGGTCAGCGCGGTCGCGGTGGCGGTACGCGGGCCCGGGTCGAAGAGCGACAGCTCACCGATCAGTTCGCCGGGGCCGAGGACCGCCAGCATGTTCTCGCGCCCGTCGGGGGAGGTGCGGTGGAGCTTCACCTTGCCCTCGGTGACCACATAGAGGCGGTCGCCCGGGTCACCCTCGTGGAACAGCGCGTCGCCGCGCGCGAGGGTCACCTCACTCATCGAGGCGCGGAGCTCCGCGGCCTGCTCGTCATCGAGCGCCGCGAAAAGCGGGGCGCGCCGCAGAACGTCGTCCACGAGTTCTCTCCTTGTCGGCCTGTTCAGGGAACCGTGGTCCCCATCATGCCGGACGGTAAAACAGTGCGATCAATCACAAACCAGTTTGACGCACGCACGTGCCGGAGCGTGCGGCAGGGGTCCGATTGGGGGCGGATCTCCTGCGAACGGGGCGGATGCCGGTCCCGGGCGCTGGGCCGGCCGGGTGACCGGGCCGCCGGTGAGAGCGCAGGCCAGGGGGCCTGACGGGGTGTCGGCGAGGAGTGATTCCGCTGTGAGCGAACAGTCCGGCGTTGGTCGTGAAAATGCGACAAATGGGCCACCCGGGCGAGGGGGTGGCGCAGAGGGCTGTGCGGTGGGGGTCCCTCGGAGGGGCGGGCGGAGGGGTGACCGGCGGGGGCGAGGCCGCCCTGCAGGTCACGAGTGACGCAGCGGCGGGCGATGAGTGACGGGCGGCGAGCGGCGGGGTCGGTCGGGGTGGTCGGGATGGCCGGGCGAGCGTAAGGCTGTATACCCCTGCCCAGTATCTGGATTTGGGTTGACCAGATACCCCTAGGGGGTATCTACTGCGTATGTGGCCGCGTTGTCCGCCGACCACGAGGAGGCCTCGCAAGCCCGGTCCGTCGTGACGGCGACGTGCCGTGCCCGGCTGCGTCGGCCGTTCCCGCACGATGCACGTCCCGGCCGCCCGATCCGCTGAGGAGCCCGCCATGAACACAGCCCTGAAGATCACCGCCTTCACCGCCGGCCTCGCCACTGTCTTCGGCGCCTCGTACGGCATCGGCCACGCCACCGGCGACACGACCCCGAAGCCGTCCGACGCCGCCCACGCGGGGCACGCCTCCGCCGCCGCGCCCTCGGACCCGGCTCCCCCGGGCGGCGGCGATGCGTCGGGCGACCCCGGCCACGTCCCCGGCGGCCTGCAGATCTCCGAACGCGGCTACACACTCAGCCTCGGCGACCCCTACGTCACCGCCGGCGCCCCCATCGAACTGCGCTTCCGGATCCTCGGAAGGGACGGCAAGCCCGTCACGGCCTACCGGCCCGCGCACGGCAAGGAGTTGCACCTCATCGTCGCCCCGCGCGACCTCTCCACCTTCCAGCACCTGCACCCCACCCGCGCCGCCGACGGCACCTGGCGTACCGCCGCCGCCCTGCCCGCCGCCGGCGAGTACCGCGTCTTCGCCGACTTCACCCCGGCCGGCGCCTCGCAGGGCCTCACCCTCGGCGCCGATCTTCATGCCGCCGGAGACCTGCGTCCCGTACCAGCGGCCGTGACAGGACGCACCGTCAGCGTCGACGGCTACCGCGTCACCCTGACCGGCGACCTCACCCCCGGCCGCTCCACGCGGCTCGGCCTTTCCGTCGCCAAGGACGGCAGGCCCGTCACGGATCTCCAGCCCTACCTCGGCGCGTACGGCCACCTGGTCGCCCTGCGGGCCGGCGACCTCGCGTATCTGCACGTCCACCCCGATGGGGAGCCCAGTGCCGCCGGCACCGCGCCCGGCCCGGACATCACCTTCACCACCACCGCTCCGAGCCGGGGCAGCTACCGCCTCTTCCTGGACTTCCGGCACGGGGGTGTGGTCCGGACCGCGGCCTTCACGGTCACCGCCACGGACCGCCCGGCCGGCACCCCCGCCCCGGCCGCTCCATCCGCGTCCGCTTCTGCTTCCTCTTCCGCCTCCGTGGAGCACGGCGGCGACCACCAGCACTGAAGCGCGCGGCGGGGCCCGATGTCCTTCCCTCCCCCTTTCCCCTTCTTTTCTTCCTCTCCGAGGGCGTCGGCCCGTAGCCACGGGGCCGGCGTCCCGAAACGCGCCTCCCGGCCGCCTGAGGGCGGCGGCGAAGGGAAATACGCCGACATCGTGACCAGGCCATGAACCGGCCCCGTCGGTTCGCCCCTTCGGCGTAGCCTTCGTGCATGGCAGAGAGCAAGGTCCGGAAGTCCGCGGTCGAACCGGCGGTGAAGGCGGCTGCGAAGCCGGGGAAGCCTGAGTCGCACCTGGCAATGGTGCGGCGCGCGAGGAAGATCAACCGCGTCCTGGCGGAGACGTATCCGTACGCGCATCCGGAGCTCGACTTCGAGACGCCGTTCGAGCTATTGGTGGCCACGGTGCTGTCGGCGCAGACGACGGACCTGCGGGTGAACCAGACGACGCCGGCGCTGTTCGCGAAGTACCCGACTCCGGAGGACATGGCGATGGCCGTCCCGGAGGAAATGGAAGAGATCATCCGGCCGACGGGCTTCTTCCGGGCCAAGACCAAGTCGCTCATAGGCCTCTCCGTCGCCCTGCGGGACCGTTTCGGAGGCGAGGTGCCGGGACGCCTGGCGGATCTCGTGACGCTGCCGGGGGTCGGCCGCAAGACGGCCAACGTCGTCCTCGGCAATGCCTTCGGCGTTCCGGGCATCACGGTCGACACGCACTTCGGCCGGCTCGTCCGCCGCTGGAAGTGGACCGAGCAGGAGGATCCGGAGAAGGTCGAGGCGGAGATCGCGGCGATCTTCCCCAAGAGCGAGTGGACGATGCTCTCGCACCGCGTCGTCTTCCACGGCCGCCGGGTCTGTCACGCCCGCCGGCCCGCCTGCGGCGCCTGTCCGGTCGCCCCGCTCTGCCCTTCGTACGGGGTCGGCGAGACGGACCCCGAGAAGGCCGGGAAGCTGCTGAAGTACGAAATGGGAGGCCAGCCGGGCCAGCGGCTGAAGCCGCCTTCGGACTACCCGGGCAGACCCGCCCCCGCCCTGGGCGCCGGCTGAGTCTGCGAGCTGCGCCGGAACGAAATGCGTGAGGACAGGCGTTGTGCAACGAGGGGTGCCTATGAAGACGCATGAACACAGCACGGACGCGGCCGCCGCCGCACACGACACCGCCGCACAGGGCCGGCCCAGTGCCGCGGCGCGAGACGCCCGCGCCGCCTCTCACGACGCCCGCAGCACCGCCGGCGCCGGGGGCGACTGGGCGATCGACGTCACGACGGAGGGCCTGCCCGGCTGGCTGGGCCCCGTCGCCCGGGCCGCGCGGACCATCGAGCCCCAGCAGCTCAGCCGCTTCCTGCCGCCCGCGAGCGGCGCCGGGCGGCAGTCCGCGGTGCTCGTGCTGTTCGGTGAGGGCCCACGCGGGCCGGAGCTGCTCCTGATGGAGCGCGCCGGAAGCCTGCGTTCCCACCCGGGCCAGCCCTCCTTCCCCGGCGGCTCGCTGGATCCGGCCGACGGTGACCAGGAGACGACGGGACCGCTCCGCGCCGCGCTGCGCGAGGCGGAGGAGGAGACGGGCCTCGATCCGCACGGGGTGCAGATCTTCGGCGTGCTGCCCCGGCTCTACATCCCCGTGAGCAGCTTCGTGGTGACGCCGGTCCTCGGCTGGTGGCGTTCGCCCAGCCCGGTCGGGGTCGTCGACCCGGGCGAGACCGCCCGGGTCTTCACCGTCCCCGTGGCGGATCTCACGGATCCGGCCAACCGGGTGACCACACGCCATCCCAGCGGCCACTGCGGCCCGGCATTTCTGGTCGAATCCGCTCTCGTCTGGGGGTTCACGGCCGGGGTGATCGACCGGATCCTGCACTTTGCGGGCTGGGAGCGCCCCTGGGACAGGACCAAGCAGGTGCCGCTCGACTGGCGCGCATGACAGGCTGACTTCCGTCCTCCGCTGCCGGGCCTGCCCGGCCACGGGGAGGCGTACGGTCCCGGTGACGAATCTGCGAGGCAATAGACGGTGAACGTGCTGGACATCCTGCTGCTGGCCGGCGCCGTGTGGTTCGCGGTCATCGGCTACCGCCAGGGGTTCGTCGTCGGCATTCTGTCGGTGATCGGGTTCCTGGGCGGCGGCCTCGTCGCCGTCTATCTGCTCCCCATCCTGTGGGACCAGGTGACGGACGGATCCGAGGTCTCGTCGAGCGCGGCGATCATCGCGGTCGTCATCGTGATCGTGTGCGCCTCGGTGGGCCAGGCCTTCACCACCCACCTGGGGAACAAACTCCGCCGGTACATCACGTGGTCGCCCGCGCGCGCCCTCGACGCGACCGGTGGCTCCCTCGTCAACGTCGTCGCGATGCTCCTGGTGGCCTGGCTGATCGGTTCCGCGCTGGCCGGTACGTCCCTGCCGACGCTGGGCAAGGAGGTCCGCAACTCCTCCGTCCTGCTCGGCATCTCGCGCGTGATGCCGCCTCAGGCCTCCACCTGGTTCACGGACTTCTCGTCGGTCCTCGCGCAGAACGGCTTCCCGCAGGTCTTCAGTCCGTTCGCCAATGAACCGATCACCGAGGTCAGGGCCCCCGACCCGGCCTTGGCCGGCAGCCCCGTGGCAGCCCGCGCCAAGGAGTCGATCGTCAAGGTCGTCGGTACGGCCCCGAGCTGCGGCAAGGTCCTCGAAGGCACCGGCTTCGTGTTCTCCGACCGCCGGGTGATGACCAACGCCCACGTCGTCGGCGGTGTCGACGAGCCCACCGTGCAGATCGGCGGCCAGGGGCGGCTGTACGACGCGAAGGTCGTCCTCTACGACTGGCGGCGCGACATCGCCGTACTCGACGTGCCGGACCTGGACGCGAAGCCGCTCCAGTTCACCGGCACCGACGACGACGCCTCGACCGGGAACAGCGCGATCGTCGCGGGCTTCCCGGAGAACGGCTCGTACGACGTACGCTCCGCGCGTGTCCGGGCGCGTATCGACGCGAACGGGCCCGACATCTATCACCGTGGCACCGTCCGCCGTGATGTCTACTCACTCTTCACGACGGTCCGTCAGGGCAACTCCGGCGGCCCGTTGCTGACACCCGAAGGGAAGGTGTACGGAGTCGTCTTCGCCAAATCGCTCGACGACCCCGACACCGGCTACGCCCTCACGGCCGACGAGATCCGCCAGGACATCACCCAGGGCCGTACCGCCAACCAGCAGGTGGACAGCCAGGGGTGCGCCCTCTAGTGCTCCGACGCATGCCTTCGCGAGGTTGAGCGAGTGAGGCGATCAATGCAAGCAGCCGGGCCGAGGCATCCGCCTGTGCTCGGCTCGTGCAGCCGCTTTCCGACCGTAGCAATCCGTTGATCACGGCGTTCCCGGCTGAGCTTGCAGGCGATGCCGAGGCGGTTCTTCTTGACCTCCTACGGTCTGCTGCCGCCGACCGAGCAGGGCACCCCTCGCCCAACCTCGCTCCAGCCGGCGCCCAGGTGGACGGCTACTGCTAGGACCCGGCCGGGCAAGGTCACCGGGCAAGGTCTCCCGGCCGGTCAGGCGGCGTCGGCGAGGGGACGTCCGCCCCAGGACCACACCCCGTGTCCGGGCGTCGGTCTGCGGCCCCAGGCCCCCCGCTCGGGCAGCGTGCGACATCCTCGAACGAGGGTGTGAACACTTCTGAGCGAGGTCTCGTCCTCTGCCGCAGGGAACCTCCGGGTCACCCGCGCGGGTGGCGCAGCCGCGCCGAGACCCAGCGGGCCCGGCGGCGGAGGATGCGCGGAATGCCGAGCCGGGGATCATGCAGAACATGCATAGCGTGCACCCGGCCCTGGGGGCCGCCCCCCTCATGAGTGCTCGGTACCGCCGTGGCGGTCGAGCGACGATTGCGTGCTGCGTCACCGAAGTCGTGCGTCCAGCCCATACTCGGACGTCTGCCCGTGACACATGGTCGGTAACCGCCCATCCGCCAGCCAATTGGCCTATGCGGCAGGCAAGTGGCTGTTCGTCGGACAGGTGTGCCCGTCGGCTACCGGTCGGGCTCGGAATCCTTGAGCCAGTTGATGAGTTCGGCCGAGAAGCCGGCCGGATCCTCCTCATGGGGGAAGTGCCCCAGACCGTCGAAAAGTCGCCATCGGTACGGTGCCTCGACGTACTCGCCGGACCCTGCCGAACTCCGGGTACGTACCGCTGGATCGAGTGAACCGTGCAGATGCAGCGTCGGCACCCGCACCGGCCGCTTCATGCGCCGGTTGAACTGGATGCCGTCCGGGCGCGCCAGCGACCGCACCATCCAGCGGTAGGGCTCGATCGAGCAGTGCGCGGTCGAAGGGATGGACATCGCGCGCCGGTACACGTCCAGTGCCGCGTCGTCGGGGAACTCAGCCGTGCCCGGTCCCGCCCACTCGTGGATAAGCCGCCCGACCAACGCCGCGTCGTCCGCCACAAGCTGACGCTCCGGCACCCAGGGCCGCTGGAAGCCCCAGATGTACGACCCAGCACGGGACTGGGCGAAGTCGGAGAGCATCGAGGAGCGCCACCGGCGCGGGTGCGGCATCGAGGAGACCACCAGGCGGCGCACCAGCTTGGGGCGCATCACCGCGGCCGTCCAGGCCAGGTAGCCGCCCATGTCGTGGCCGACGAGCGCGGCGTCCGGTTCACCGAGCGAGCGGATGACACCCGTGATGTCGAGTGCCAGGTTGGCGGGGTCGTACCCGCGGGGCGTCCGGTCGCTGCCGCCCACCCCGCGCAGGTCCATCGCCACGGCGCGGAAGCCCGCATCGGCGAGCGCCGGGAGCTGGTGGCGCCAGGTCCACCAGAACTGCGGGAATCCGTGCAGGAGAAGGACCAGCGGCCCCTCACCCATTTCTGCGATGTGGAAGCGGGCGCCGTTGGCCGCGACGTCCCGGTGGGTCCAGGGGCCGTCGAGACGGACGGGGCCGCCGGCAGGGGACCCGGAGCCCGGCGGGCCACCGGCTGCCGCGGCGGAGCCTGCAGGACCGGCCGGCTCCTCGTGGCCCGCCCGGTCTTCCGGGCCCACAGGGCGGGGTGCGCTGGAATCGGGGACCGTCATGTGGATGAGCGTGCCACAACAGACGCCTTGTCCTGGACCGGACGGTTCTCGATGGCCTTGTCCGCAAGTGTGCTGCCGCCCACCGGCAGGATCACGTCCGCCCCGACACTCGCACGCGGGTGCGGCTTGACACCCTGCAGGACGGCGGCGGTCTGCTTCGCCGAGGCGATGGACTTCTCCGGCGGCTTGACCTTCTTGAACTTGGCGTAGCCGAAGAGCGCGAGCAGGATCCCCAGCAGGATGAACGCGCCGCCCACGATCAGGAACGACCAGGCGAGTCCCAGCCCCAGGTTGTGGATTCCGTACGCGGCCGCGAAGCTCAGCACCGGGATCGCGAACAGAAGCAGCACGCCCGTGACGATGAACGCCATGCTGCCGATGGCGCCGCGCTTGGCGTCCTGTCGCACCTCGGCCTTGGCCAGGGCGATCTCGTCGTGCACCAGCGCCGACAGTTCGGCCGTTGCCGACGCGACCAACTGGCCGAGACTGCGGTCGGCGCTGCCCGCGTAATTGCCGGGGTCGCTCATCCCTGACTCCCTCTCCTGTTCAACACATCCGATGTCAGATCATGCCGGACTGTCCGGCTTGGTGCTCGCTGCCCCCGCCACTTGGGCAAGGCGGCGATGCTCGGCCGCCTTCTTCTCGTAGAGCGCGGCCATCCGCAGGTGGTACTCCGGATCGTCCTGCTCGTAGACATCCGGAATCCCCGACGCGTCCTCGTCGAGTTCCTCGGCGTCGTACAGCGTCCGGTATCTGCGTACCCGTAGTTTGAGCAGTACACCGGAGAGTACGGCGGCAATCAGCGAACCGATGAGAACCGACGCCTTGATCTCGTTGATCATGTCGTCGTCGCCGGCGAAGGCGAGTTCCCCGATCAGCAGCGAGACGGTGAACCCGATGCCCGCGAGCGAGGCGACCGCGAAGACATCGGCCCAGGCCAGGTCCTTGTTCAGCTCGGCCTTGGTGAACCGGGTGGCCAGCCACGTACCGCCGAAGATGCCGATTGTCTTGCCGACGACGAGTCCCAGGACGACGCCGAGCGTCTCGGGCCGGTTGAACACGCCGGCCAGCGCGCCGCCGGCCAGGGAGACCCCGGCGGAGAACAGTGCGAAGAGCGGCACGGCCAAACCCGCCGACAGCGGGCGCACGAGGTGCTCGATGCGTTCGCCGGGGGAGCGCTCCTCCCCTTCGCGCCGGGTGCAGCGCAGCATCAGGCCCATGGCCACACCGGCGATGGTGGCGTGGATGCCGCTGTTGTACATCAGCCCCCAGATGACCAGGGCGAGGGGTACGTAGACGTACCAGCCGCGGACGTCGAACCGCAGCAGGAGGTGGAAGACGGCCAGGCCGGCGAAGGCGCCGATGAGCGCGACGAAGTCGATGTTCTCGGTGAAGAAGACCGCGATGATCAGGATCGCGAAGAGGTCGTCGACCACAGCGAGTGTCAGCAGGAAGGCACGGAGCGCGGCAGGGAGCGAGGTGCCGATGACGGCGAGGACGGCGAGGGCGAAGGCGATGTCGGTGGCCGTGGGGACGGCCCAGCCGTCGGTGGAACCGTTGCCCGCCACATTTGCCAGGGTGTAGACGACCGCCGGCACGGCCATGCCGCACAGCGCCGCGACGACCGGGAGCGCGGCCGCCTTGGGGTCGCGTAGTTCACCGGCGACGAGTTCACGCTTGAGCTCGACTCCCGCGACGAAGAAGAAGACGGCGAGCAGTCCGTCGGCCGCCCAGTGCGCCACGGACAGGTGCAGGCCGAGGGCTCCGGGCCCGACATGGAAATCACTGACGGCCGAGTAGCTCGATCCGAAGGTGTTCGCCCAGACGAGCGCGGCCACGGCGGCGACCAGCAGGATGACTCCGCCGACTGTCTCCGTACGCAGGGCGTCGGCGAGGTAGTTGCGCTCGGGGAGCGGCAGACGGCCCAGGAAGGTGGGGCGGGGGGAGGGGGGTGCGGGGGTGGCCACGGGGGAGACCTCCGGGTCGGTACGGCAGCGATGGCATGGCTGATGCACTTGCCGACCAGACTTCCCGGCACACCCTGTGGAGATTTCTTATCGTTTTATTGATCAGCTGCCACTGTACCCGGGGCGTGCGGGGCCGTGACCGGTGATCGTCACCCTAGATGCCCGAAGGGCATCCGGCGCGTTGCCGGATGCCCTTCGGGCATGCGCTGCTCCTCGGCCCCAGAGGTCCGAGGGCCCCGGGACCTTTGCGGCCTTCGGGGTCCCGCGGGGGTCTCAGTCCTCGGAGGGGGACTGCGGCAGCTGGGTCTGGATGAGGTCCATGACGGAGGAGTCGGTGAGTGTGGTGACGTCGCCCAGGGCGCGGTTTTCCGCGACGTCGCGGAGGAGGCGTCGCATGATCTTGCCGGAGCGGGTCTTGGGGAGTTCGGCGACCGGCATGATGCGCTTCGGTTTGGCGATGGGGCCGAGGGTGGTGCCGACATGGTTGCGGAGCTCGGCGATGAGTTCGTCGGATGAGGTTGCGGTGCCGCGCAGGATGACGAACGCGACGATGGCCTGGCCGGTCGTCTCGTCGGTGGCGCCGACCACGGCGGCCTCGGCGACTGCCGGGTGCGACACGAGGGCGGACTCGACCTCGGTGGTCGAGATGTTGTGCCCGGACACCAGCATCACGTCGTCGACCCGGCCCAGGAGCCAGATGTCGCCGTCCTCGTCCTTCTTGGCGCCGTCGCCCGCGAAGTACTTGCCCTCGAAGCGTGACCAGTAGGTGTCGAGGAAGCGCTGGTCGTCGCGCCAGATGGTGCGCAGCATCGAGGGCCACGGCTCGGTGAGGACGAGATAGCCGCCCCCGCCGTCGGGGACCTCGCGTGCCTCGTCGTCGACGACGGTGGCGCTGATGCCCGGCAGTGCGCGCTGGGCGCTTCCCGGCTTGGTCCGGGTGACGCCGGGCAGCGGCGAGATCATCATCGCGCCGGTCTCGGTCTGCCACCAGGTGTCCACGATCGGGCACGTGTCGGCGCCGATGTGCTTGCGGTACCACATCCACGCCTCGGGGTTGATCGGTTCGCCGACCGAGCCCAGGACCCGGAGACTGCTCAGGTCGAACTTGGCGGGGATGTCGTCACCCCACTTCATGAACGTGCGGATCGCGGTCGGCGCGGTGTAGAGGATCGTGACGCCGTACTTCTGGACGATCTCCCAGAAGCGCCCCTGGTGCGGGGTGTCGGGGGTGCCCTCGTACATGACCTGCGTCGCGCCGTTGGCGAGCGGCCCGTAGACGATGTACGAGTGCCCGGTGACCCAGCCGATGTCGGCGGTGCACCAGTAGACGTCGGTGGCGGGCTTGAGGTCGAAGACCGCGTGGTGGGTGTACGCCGCCTGCGTGAGGTAGCCGCCGGAGGTGTGCAGGATGCCCTTGGGCTTCCCGGTGGTGCCCGAGGTGTACAGGATGAAGAGCGGCTGCTCCGCCTCGAATGCCTCGGGGGTGTGCTCGCTCGACTGGCGTGCGGTGATCTCGTGCCACCAGACGTCGCGTCCCTCGGTCCACGCGGTGTCCTGGCCGGTGCGGCGGACGACGAGAACGTGTTCGACGCTGTCGATGCGGGAGACGGCGTCGTCGACCGCGGGCTTGAGCGCGGAGGGCTTGCCGCGGCGGTAGCCGCCGTCGGAGGTGATGACGACCTTCGCGTCCGCGTCCTGGATGCGCGCGGCGATGGCGTCGGCGGAGAACCCGCCGAAGACGACCGAGTGCGCGGCACCGATGCGGGCGCAGGCCAGCATCGCGACGGCGGCCTCGGGGATCATCGGGAGGTAGACCGCGACGCGGTCGCCCTTGCCGACACCGAGCTCGGTCAGCGCGTTCGCGGCGCGCGAGACTTCGTCCTTCAGTTCTGCGTAGGTGATGGCACGGCTGTCGCCGGGCTCGCCCTCGAAGTGGATGGCGACCCGGTCTCCGTTGCCCGCCTCGACGTGACGGTCCACGCAGTTGTACGCGACGTTGAGCTCGCCGTCCGCGAACCACTTCGCGAAGGGCGGATTGCTCCAGTCGAGCGTCTCGGTCGGTTCGGTGGCCCAGGTCAGGCGGCGGGCCTGCTCGGCCCAGAAGCCCAGCCGGTCCGCATCGGCCTGCTCGTACGCCTCCGCTGTGACGTTGGCGTTCGCGGCCAGATCGGCAGGCGGTGCGAACCGCCGCTCCTCCTTGAGCAGATTGGCCAAGCTTTCGTTGCTCACGACATCTCCCATTCCCAGGGTGTCCGTTGTGTCCCGGGGCATAGCTCATCAGTCCAAGGGCCGGGTGACAAGTGTCTGCCGGGAATTGGTTTAGACCTGTGTCTTCGTGTATGGAGGCACGATCCCGCTTCCGCCGCGGGTGATGGTGCATGTTGCCGGGGGTGCGGAAGCGGGACCACAAGGTCTCACGGACTCGAGGGGTATGTGGTTCAGGCGCCGGTGCGCGCCAACTCGGTCGCACCGGACGGATCGACCGCACGGCCCGGATCGACCGCCTCGGCCGGATGGGCCGGGTGGGCCGGATCCAGTGGATCACCGGACGGAGACGCATGGGACGGGCTGATCGGGTCGAACACCTCGTCGAGGCCGCTGCCGGCACTCGCGCCCTCGGTCAGCAGATACGACTGCGCCTCGGCCACGTGGAAATACATGCCGTGAAGCTGGAGGGTGCCCTCGGCGAGGCGGCGTGCCACGGACGTATGGGCCCGCAGATGGTCCAGTTGCTGAACGACGTTGGTGAGACAGAGCTGCTCCACCGCATCGGCGGGCATCCGGCCGGAGATCCGGGCCCAGGCACGGTCGCGCGAGGCCATCCGCTCCAGGCTGGGGACCCCGTGCCGGAGCCAGCGCCAGAGTGCGGTCTCAGGCCCCTCCGGCCTGGTGCCGAGCAGCGCGTTCATGGCGCCGCAACCGGAATGGCCGCAGACGGTGATGGACTCGACCCCCAGGATGTCCACCGCGTACTCGATGGCAGCACCGACCGAGTGGTCGCCGGTCTCGGAGGCGGGTGGCGGGACGAGATTGCCGATGTTGCGGACGGTGAACAGATCGCCGGGACCGCTCGCCGTGATCATGCTCGTGACCAGCCGGGAGTCCGCGCAGGTGATGAACAGCTGCGAGGGGCGCTGGCCCTCCCGGGCCAGTCTCGCCAGCTCCTCACGGACCAGCGGAGCCGTGTTGCGCTGGAACGAGCTGAGACCACTGACCAGCCGTTGACTGCCGGTCGGCTGTGGCCTCGCAGTCTCATGGTCGGGCGCGAAGCGCCCTGCGCGATCCGGTGCGGGACGCGATGTCTCCTTCTCCGTGTGGCCAAGTGCATCCGGAGCGAGGATGGACCCGGACTGTGACCCGTCCGCGCCCGGTGTACGGCGATCCGTACGCGTGGGTGTGGATGCGGAGGCGGGTGCGAGCGCGGGCTCCGGTTCGGCGGCCAGGGGGGCGGGAGGGGCGTCGGCCTCAGCCGTATCTGCGGTCGCAGCCCCAGCTACCGGTGCCCCCGCCGTGCCCCCGCCGCTCTGCGCGTGCGTACCCGTACCTGTGCCGGTGACGGGGATGTGCTCCGGCCGGTCGTGGCAGTGGTGGTTGCGCCAAGGGGTCCAGGGGCGGCAACAGGAGTGTGCCGCGGAGGCAGGTTCGCCGATTCTGCCCCCGGACCGGCCGGCGAAGGCGACCCGGCCACCGTGGGCGGCGTGGGCGTTGCTCCAGTCGTGAATCAGTTCGTACGCCGCGTGGTCCATGAAGAAGCCGTCCAGCTCGACGACCACGTCCGCGTCCTGGGGCAACTGTCCCAGTGCCCTGCTGAGACGGGGTACGGCAAGGAACGTCAACTGACCCCGCACGACGACCAGATGCTGCCCATCGCGGTCGGACACCGTGATTCGCGTCCGAGCCAGCCGGTGCAGGGCGACGGCCACCGCCGCGGCGATCCCGATCGCCACACCCTTGAGTACGCCGAAGAGCAGCACGCCGCTGATCGTCGCGCCGTACACCAGGAATTCCCGGTGCTTGTGGACGTTGCGGATGTGGGCGAAGTTCACCATCTGGACACCGACCACCATCACGAGCGCGCCGAGGGCGGCCAACGGGATCCACTCCAGTGCGGTGACCAGAAAGCCGGTGGCGAGCAGGACCCAGACGCCGTGCAGCACAGTGGAGGCACGCCCGGTCGCTCCGGCCCGTACATTCGCCGAACTCCGCACCGCGCCACCGGAGACCGCCAGCCCCCCGAGCAGGCCGGACACGGTGTTGGCGATGCCCTGCGCGCGGAGCTCGCGGTCGAGGTCGGAACGCTTGAGCGGGGGCGCGGCCGCGGCGGGCCCCGCTCCTGCGACGTGGGCGTCAGGTCCGCCGGGCCGGCTGTCGCCGCCATCGGCGACGGGACCGGCCGACCGCTCGCGGCTCCGGTCGGCAGTCAGCTTGTCCACTGCGACGGCCGCGAGCAGGGATTCCAGACTGGCCACCAGCATCATCGTGAATACGGCTGTGGCGAGGCCGAGCACCGGCCCCTGAGGCATTTCCGGCAGTGCGTGCGAGCGCCAGGACGGCAGGTCGACCCGGGCGATCGAAGGGGCGACCAGGGCGGCTACGGCGGTCGCCATCGCCACCGCGGCCAAGGCTGCCGGGACCCGCCGCACAATGCGTCCGGCCCGTCCCGGAATCCGAGGCCAGATCACCAGGACGGCAATGGTGAGTCCGCCGATCAATGGCGCCGCCGGTCCCACCCTCTCCAACTGGGCCGGCAGATGAAGGGCGTTGGAGACGGCCGAGCTCTGTGGTGAACCGCCGAGCACGATGTGCAGCTGGGCGAGTGCGATCGCCACCCCGATGCCGGCGAGCGTGCCGTGGACGATGGCGGGGCTGACGGCCAGCGCGCTGCGCGCGGCCCGCAGGGAGCCCAGTACGACTTGCAGAAGACCTGCACCAATGGTGATCGCGCAGGTGGTGCGCCAGCCGTAGATCTGGATCAACTCGGCAGTTACCACGGTCAGTCCGGCGGACGGCCCGGAGACCTGCAGAGGTGTCCCGCCGAGCAGTCCGGCGACGATGCCGCCGACTGCGGCGGAGATGAGTCCCGCCTCCAATGGCGCGTCCATGGCGACGGCCAGGCCGAGCGACATGGGGACGGCGAGCAGGAAAACGGTGATCGATGCGGACAGGTCGGCGCCCGCGATGCAGAATCGACCGCCGCGGTGCGGCGGAGGCGGGCTGTGCGGTCGCTTCACTCCCGACGATCGGGGAGGGCGCGAACTGCGGGATGAGTGGTCAGGGCGAGTGGGGACGCAGGCAGACATTTTTCCCGTCTCCTCCGGGGCAGCGCGGTCGCGGAACGTGGGGACGCGGCCGTGGGTCACGGCGTGCAGCGGCGGGATATCTCAACTCTCGGTAAACAGATCGTAATGGAGAGTAAAGATGAGTGTCCAGGATTGAGAGCAAATGGGCCATTGCAGCACCCGTTCCAGTGAATAAGCAGCTTTTCATGCGGCCTGTCGCCCGAATTTGTGTGCACTGCGTGCGACTTTGGCCGCGCCGTGTCGGCACTTCAGCGCAAGTTACCTGCAAGGAAGAGGGTGGGCGGATGATGGCCGCCGCGAAGAGGTTCGCCTTGGGGCTCATGGCCGTTGCGCTGGCCGTGGGAGCGGCCGGCTGCACCGGAGCGGGTTCAGGCCCGAGCGACCCCGGCCTCGGGGCCGCGAACGGTGCTGCGGGGGCGAAGAAGAAGGCGGCCGAAGCGGCCCCGAAGAGTGCCGTCCGACTCATCGGTGACGGGTCGACCGCCTTCACGGGTGCCCAGCCGAAACAACCGGCTGCGCAACGGCTGGCGACCGGTCAGAAACCGCCGCAGTTCGTGGTGTTCTCCTGGGACGGGGCCGGGGAGGACAGCCAGCGACTCTTCTCGCACTTCCGCGAGGTGGGCAAGAAGTACCACGCGAACATGACGTACTTCCTGAGCGGCGTGTACCTGCTGCCGGAGGCCAAGCGTGAGCTCTACGACCCGCCCAAGCACAACGCGGGCAGCTCCGACATCGGCTTCAACGACACCACTGGCATCAGGGACACCCTGGATCAGGTGCGTGGTGCCTGGCTGGACGGCAACGAGATCGGTACCCACTTCAACGGTCATTTCTGCGGCAAGGACGGTGGCGTCGGCACCTGGTCCGTCGACGAGTGGAAGAGCGAGATCCGTCAGGCCAAGTCGTTCGTGAAGGGCTGGAAGAGCAATGATCCGGACCTCAAGGGTGAGAAGTCACTGCCCTTCGACTACGACAAGGAGCTGATCGGCGGCCGAACCCCTTGCCTGGAGGGGCAGAAGAACATGGTCGCGGCGGCACGTTCGATGGGCTTCCGCTACGACTCCAGCGGAGTCAACGACCAGGTCTGGCCGAAGAAGAAGGACGGCATCTGGGACCTCTCGATGCAGCTTGTCCCGGTGCCGGGGCGCGAGTTCGAAACACTGTCGATGGACTACAACTTCATGTTCAACCAGTCCGGTACGACACAGGGGGATCCGGATCAGCACGAGTACTGGGGCAACCAGATGCGGGACGGCCTGATCCAGGCCTTCGATCGCGCCTACGACGGGAACCGTGCCCCTCTGATCATCGGCAACCACTTCGAGTCCTGGAACGGTGGCACCTACATGCGTGCCATCGAGGAGACGATCGAGACGGTGTGCACCAAGGAAGGCGTGCGCTGCGTGTCCTTCAGGCAGCTCGCGGACTGGCTGGACGCACAGGACCCGGCCACGCTCGCCAAGCTCGGCACGCTGAAGGTCGGCAAGGCGCCGAAGGCCGGTTGGGCCTCGTTCCTCGGCGGGGCCGCGAAGCCCGGCAAGGGCAAGGGCAAGGGCGAGAGCCAGGGCGAGGCTGAGGCGAAGGCGCCCGTCGGGTCGGCCGGGGAGCAGGCCGACCGCTAGGGCCTGTTCCCGGGGGGCCGGCCTGCCGCCGGATCGGGTCGGATCCTTGAGGGAGTCTTCGGGCCCCAGGGCAACCGGTTGCGCGTTCCGCCCCGGCCTGGCCCGGCGGGACGCTCGCTGCAGGACCTGCCCCGCCCCCCGCCCGTCGGGGAAGGGCGGGGGGCGGGCCCTGCAGCGCGTCAGCCGCTCAGGCGGGCTGGGCAACACCGGCCCGCGCATGCCGCTCGTCGAGTACGAACGCGGGGTCGACCTGGGCGGCCAGGTCGGCCCCCGTCTTCTCGTTGCCCCAGCTCTCCGCGTTCTTCAGGTGGAAGTGGACCATCTGCCGCGTGTAGCGCTCCCAGTCCCGCTGCTCGTACGAGTCCTCCGCGGCGTTCTGCAAGGCCTGCAGGGCCATGCGGTTGTCCGCCTCCAGCAGCTCGAAGCGGGCGGGGCGCCCCTTCTCCATCGCCCGCACCCAGTCGGAGTGGCCGATGGTGACCAGCAGGTCGTCGCCGACCTCGGCGCGCAGGAAGTCCAGGTCGTCCTCTCCCTGCACCTTGTTGCCGACCACCTTCAGCGCGACGCCGAAGTCCTGCGCGTACTCCTTGTACTGGCGGTAGACCGAGACGCCCTTGCGGGTCGGCTCGGCAACCAGGAACGTCATGTCGAAGCGGGTGAACATCCCGGAGGCGAAGGAGTCCGAACCGGCCGTCATGTCGACCACCACGTACTCCTCCGGGCCGTCGACGAGGTGGTTGAGGCAGAGCTCGACCGCGCCGACCTTCGAGTGGTAGCAGGCCACCCCCAGGTCCGACTCGGTGAACGGCCCAGTGACCATCAGCCGGATGTCCCCGTCGTCGAGCCCGACCGTTCGTGCGCAGGCGTCGTAGACGGGGTTGTCCTCGCACACCCGCAGCAGCCGGGAGCCCTCACCCGGCGGCGTCGTCTTGATCATCGTCTCGGCCGAGGCGATGCGAGGATTGCTGCCCCGCAGATACTCCTTGATCAGTGGCAGCTGCGCTCCCATGGCGGGCAGGGCCGCTGCCTCCTTCTCGTCGAGGCCGAGCGCGGCCCCGAGGTGCTGGTTGATGTCGGCGTCCACCGCGACGACGTGAGCTTCATTGGCGGCAAGGTGGCGGATGAAGAGCGAGGACAGCGTGGTCTTCCCGCTGCCGCCCTTCCCTACGAAAGCGATCTTCATGTTCACCTAGCGTAGTGGCACGATTGCGGTGCGCTGTCGAAGTTCGTGAAGGACGCCACTTCGGTTCAGTAGTTGTGCAGGGGGCGCGTAGCCTCGCTACTTATGAGTACGACTTCCTCGGACCCGCTCGCCGCCCTCGGTGCCCTGCCGGGCGTGGCCGATGCGGTGGACTCCGTACGCAAGGCTGTCGACCGGGTCTACGGCCACCGTGTCATGCGGCGTCGCAGCAACGAGGTGACCGCCGAGGCAGCTCTGCGGGGCGCCCGTGGCTCCGCTGCGCTCTCGGGTGCCGACTGGAACCTCGAGGAGGTGCGCCGCCGCACCGACTTCAGCGGTGACGGTGAGGCCCACGTGATCGGGGCGGCTCTGCGTCTGACGGCCGAAGCGGGCCAACTCCTCTCCATCTGGCGACAGTCGCCTCTGCGAGTCCTCGCGCGACTTCATCTGGTGGCGGCCGGCGGTGCAGCGCCCGAGGACGCGGTCGGACGGCCCCGGCTGGCGGGCGAAACAGTGGACGAGCCTCTGATCGAGGCGCCCCTGCCGAACGCGGACGAGATGGCGGGCCGGCTCGAAGGGCTCAGTGGACTCATTCTTTCGGGGAGCGCGGCACCCGCTCTGGTGACGGCTGCGGTTGTCCATGGTGAACTGCTGGCGCTGCGCCCATTCGGCTCGTACAACGGCCTGGTCGCGCGGACTGCCGAACGGATCGTGCTGATCGGGAGCGGGCTGGACCCGAAGTCGATCTGTCCGGCCGAGGTCGGTCACGCCGAGCAGGGGCGGGCCGCGTACGTGGCGGCCTTCGAGGGGTATCTGACGGGTACGCCCGAGGGTATGGCTGCCTGGATCGCCCACTGTGGGCGGTCGGCGGAGCTGGGCGTCAGGGAATCGACCGCGGTATGCGAGGCGCTTCAGCGCGGAGCCGCATAGCGCGGTGTCGTGCAAGGCCGGCGCGGGGGGCCCGGCGGCGGTGGGTGCCTGCCGTGACTGTTGCCGGTCAGCGCAGTGCATTGCACGGCCGGGCAGGGTTGCGGCGGTACCGAATCCGGTACCGCCGCTGGCATGTCCACCCAGTTACCAAGCGTCCTCGATATATGCCCATCAGGTCGGATGCTTTGCCCGTTCCTGGTGCGGCTGGCCCGTAATCGACGGGTCGACGTCGCGTGGGTGCCCGGCTTTCATGCGCGGTCCGTGGGGCCGTCTCTGCGTTACAGGTCATCCTCTCGGATGTCCTTGGTCTCGCGGGCCGTTGACTCCTTTGTACTCCAGGGGTGGGGTGAGGGGAAGTGCTGGCCGCACTTCTTTACTTTTAGGTTCAATTACGGACGAGTTGGTTCAAACGGGCAGGCGTGCGGCGGTGCGGCGCCGGGCGGTGTACCAGACGACCCCAGCAGTGAGGGCCGCTGCCCCGACCGCTGCAGCGGCCATGAGTGCCGGCCGTGGCGGCATCGAGAGTGCGGGCAGGCGTTGCTTGAGCCGGACGGGGCGGTCGAAGACCAGAATCGGCCATTCCCTCAACATCGCCTCGCGCCGCAGTGCGCGGTCCGGATTCACCGCGTGCGGATGGCCGACGGATTCCAGCATCGGTACATCGGTGGCTGAATCGCTGTATGCGTAGCAACGAGTGAGGTCGTAGCCCTCGGACGCGGCGAGAGCCCTGATGGCCTCGGCCTTCGTCGGTCCGTATGCGTAGTACTCCACCTCTCCCGTGAAGCATCCGTCGTCGCCGACAACCATTCGGGTGGCGACGACGCGGTCGGCACCCAGCAGCTCACCGATCGGTTCCACCACCTCGGCCCCCGAGGTCGACACGATCACCACGTCACGTCCGGCGGTGTGGTGCTCCTCGATGAGGGTGGCTGCTTCGTCGTAGATGATCGGGTCGATCAGGTCGTGCAGGGTCTCGGCGACAATTTCCTTCACCAGCTGCACGTTCCAGCCCTTGCAGAGCGATGAGAGATATTCGCGCATCCGCTCCATCTGGTCGTGATCTGCGCCCCCGGCAAGGAACACGAACTGTGCGTACGCAGTGCGCAGTACAGCGCGGCGGTTGATCAGCCCGCCGTGGTAGAAGGACTTGCTGAAGGTCAGCGTCGATGACTTCGCAATGACCGTCTTGTCCAGGTCGAAGAAGGCGGCCGTGCGCGGCAAGAAGCGGTTTTCCACAAGGCAGAGCATAGGGGCCCACCATTCGGCGTAAACCCCGGCGCGTGGGTTTGCCTGAGAAGGCTCTCGGGTACACCATGGAAGTCACGGATCGTTCGCGACCGTGCTAACCCGGTCCGACTCCTCCCCCCCCCGAGTCGGCCGTGGGGACGACCCCCGCTCTCCCCCCCGGCGGGGGTCGTCGCATGTCCGGACGCGGTTCTGCCGCTCGGAATCACGCATGTCTCCTCCTTTTAGGCCGTGATGGCCTGCACCCGTGCTCGACTCCTATCAGCATGTCCCGTCACGGTGAGTTACGGAAGGGCTGCTCTCGGAAGTCGCCGGTTTGAGCGACGGAGTTATTCACAACGGCGGAGATGTCCACAGTTCTTGAGCAAGATCCACACCATTTCCCGAAGCGCTGCACCGTGATTCCACCCGTGAAGTCCACGGGTTCCGGAATCGCCGTTCTCGGAAGGCTCCGAGATCGCCGCCAACCGCGGTGAAGGTGAGTGAAGAAGGGGGCGGAGAACGTGGCTGAATCCAGCGCACGCGATCGTCTGCCGGCCGCCGAGGCTCGACGGGGCGGACCGCTGATCGTGACCGAGGATGTGGAACTGCTCGACGATCTGCTGAGGCTGTGCGCAGCCGCCGGAGCGGAACCCGAGGTTCATCACACGATGCCCGACCGCAGAGGCGGATGGGAGCAGGCACCCATGGTCCTCGTGGGCGACGACGCGGCGGTGCGGTGCCGCGGGGCTGCCCGGAGGCGGGGCGTGATGCTCGTTGGCCGGGACCAGGACGCTCCCGACGTGTGGCGCAAGGCTGTGGAGATCGGGGCGGAGTATGTGCTGCGCCTGCCTGATTCGGAGAGCTGGCTGGTCGATCAGATCGCCAACGCGGCGGAGGGGGTGGGCAGGCCCGCGCTGACCGTCGGGGTGATCGGTGGCCGGGGTGGCTCCGGAGCGTCAACGCTGGCCTGCGCGCTGGCGGTGACCGCGGCGAGGGCCGGGCAGCGGACGATGCTGATCGACGGCGATCCGTTGGGCGGCGGCATCGACGTACTGCTCGGTGGTGAGCGGGCCGAGGGGATGAGGTGGCCTGATTTCGCCCATTCCAAGGGGCGGGTCGGCGGAGGGGCCCTGGAGGAGTCGTTGCCCTCCCTGCACGGGCTGCGGGTGCTCAGCTGGGGCCGTGACGACTGGGTGGTCATCCCGCCGCAGGCCATGCAGGCGGTTCTGGGCGCCGCGCGCAGGCTCGGCGGCGTTGTGGTCGTCGATCTGCCGAGGCGGGTCGACGAAGCGGTGGCTGAGGCCCTCGCCCAGCTGGACCTCGGTCTCCTGGTGGTGCCCGGGGAGCTGCGGGCGGTCGCTGCGTCGAAGAGGGTGGCATCGATGGCAGGCATGGTGCTGGAGGACCTGCGCGTGGTGGCGCGCGGACCGTACGCGTCCGGCCTCGACGAGCAGTGGGTGGCGCACGCCATGGGGTTGCCGCTAGTCGGCGAACTTCCCTTGGAGCCCGGACTGCTTGCCGAGCAGGACATGGGCGAGCCCCCCGGCGGAAGCCCCCGTGGGCCGTTGGCCAGGTTCTGCTCGGCATTCTGGGACCGAGCCCTTGCGGGCGAGGCGGCCGGAAGCCAGGCCTTGGGGGGTGCGTCATGACCGAGGCGTTGCTCGACGCGGTGAGGCAGCGACTGGCGCAGAGCGGCGCGGCGCCGACTCCGGCGGGGGTGGCGGCCGCGTTGAGGGCGCAGGGGCGGTTACTCGGGGATGCCGAGGTGCTGGGCGCGGCAGATGAACTGCGCGGTGAACTGATCGGTACAGGCGTGCTGGAGCCGCTGCTCGCCGATCCGGCGGTGACAGATGTGCTGGTGTCCGCGCCCGACCGCGTGTGGGTGGACCGGGGCCGCGGGCTCGAACTCACCGCGGTCACCTTCGTGGACGCACCGGCAGTCCGCAGGCTGGCGCAGCGGCTGGCGGCCGTTGCAGGGCGGCGTCTGGACGATGCCAGGCCATGGGTGGACGCCCGGCTTCCGGACGGGACCCGGATGCATGCCGTGCTGCCGCCGGTCTCGGTCGGATCGACGTGTCTGTCGCTTCGGGTGGTCCGGCCCAAGGCCTTCTCGTTGGAGGAGCTGGTCACGGCGGGGACGGTACCGCCGGGGGGTGGCCAGGTATTGCGGGCCTTGGTTGAAGCACGCGTCTCCTACCTGATCAGCGGCGGGACGGGGGCGGGGAAGACGACGCTCCTGTCCAGCATGCTCGGCGTGGTGGGGGCGCAGGAGCGGATCGTGCTCGCCGAGGACTCGGCCGAGCTCCGGCCGGACCACCCGCACGTGGTGCGTCTGGAATCGCGCCCTGCGAACCAGGAGGGTGCGGGGCGTGTGACCCTCCGCGATCTGGTGCGGCAGGCCCTTCGTATGCGCCCCGACAGGCTGGTCGTCGGGGAGGTGCGAGGCGCAGAGGTCACCGAGTTGCTGGCGGCCTTGAACACGGGTCACGAGGGTGGCTGCGGAACTGTGCACGCCAACGCAGCCGAGCACGTCCCGGCCCGGCTGGAGGCGCTGGGGACCGCTGCGGGTCTGGACCGGGCAGCGCTCCACAGCCAACTGGCAGCGGCGTTGTCGGTGGTGGTCCATCTCGTCCGGGACCGCACCGGCCAGCGGAGGATCTCAGAGATCCAGGTGCTGGAACGCGATGGAGCGGGGCTGGTGGTGACTGTTCCGGCCCTGCGCTGGGGAGCGGACGGATTCGATCGGGAGCGGGGCTGGGAGCGACTGCGGGCTCTGATCGGCGGTGAGCGGTGAGTGGCACGACGGTGGGGGTGCTGGAGGTGACGTACGCGGCCGCGCTGTGCGCGGGGGCAGCGGCCGGTGCGGCGGTGGCCGGGGGAAGCCAAGGGCACAGGAGAGCGCGGGCGTTGTTCGGTCCAGGTCTGGTCCGGACGCCGCTTCGGGCGCGCTGGGAGAACGGCCGCAACCGGCTCGGGGAGCGACTGAAGGGGCGGAGGGAGTGGTTGTGCCTGCCGGTCGCTCTGGTGCTCGCCGTCCTGGGTGAGTCCGTGCTGCCGCTGATCGCGGGGGTGGCGGTGGCCCCCGTGGTACGGCGATGGCTGGGACGAAGGGAGTTGCGCAAGGAACGGGAGCGGCGGGCCGACGGCGTGCTGGACCTGTGCGGCGCGGTGGTGGGCGAGTTGAGGGCCGGGCACGAGCCGGGTCGGGCGCTGCTTGCCGCGGTTCACAGCACGGGGGCGCTGGGCGCGGCAGGGCCGGGGGTGTCGGCCGCGGCGCGGTTCGGGGGCGATGTCCCGCGAGCGCTGAGGCAAGCAGCGGGCGAGCCGGGCCTGGAGGGGCTCACGGGAGTGGCTGCTTGCTGGCGGGTGGCAGCGGACGGTGGCGCGGGGCTCGCAGCCGGCCTGGACCGGCTGGAAGGTGCGTTGCGGGCCGAGAGGCGCCGGCGGGAGGAACTGCGAGCGCAGTTGGCCGGCGCCTGGTCGACGGTCACGGTGCTGGCACTGCTGCCGGTCCTGGGGTTGGGGTTGGGGGAGGCCCTCGGGGCGGATCCGCTGGGGGTGTTGCTGCACCGTCCTGTCGGGCTGGGGTGTCTGGCGGCGGGCGCATCCATGGAAGCGGTCGGGCTGGCCTGGGCGATGAGGATCGTCCGCAAAGGAGAAGTGGCATGAGCGCCGTGGTCGGTGAAGTCGGTGCAGTTGTCCACAGGGTGGGGGCGGCGGCGCTCGTGCTGGGTGGGTGTGTCCAGCCGGCACTCGCTCTGGCTCGGCGTCGGACCGGACAACGGGTGCGTCGGCGGGGTCTGGCGCTCCTTGCCGTTGCCCCTGTCGCGCCGGTTTTCCCCGGCGCGGGTCGGATGGGCCTGGGCCATGAAGGGATGCGGTCGCCGGCCTCCGTCGCCGTTGGCAGGCAGTGGGCGGCAGTGCTGGGGGCAGTTCTGACGGGCTGGTTCCTCGTGGGTGGTCCTGCGGGATGGGCGGTCGGGCTGGCGGTGGGGTGCGGCACTTGGAGATGGCAGCGCGTGCGGCTCGGGCAGGCACCGCGTGCCGCTGCGGAGGAGGCGGCGAGGGCAGCGGAGTCGATGCGCCAGCTTCCGTTGGCGGCTGATCTCCTGGCGGCCTGCATCTCCGCAGGTGCCGGCCCGCGTGAGGCGGCCGAGGCGGTCGGGGAGTCGTTGGGCGGGCCCGTCGGTGAGCAACTGGCGCGTACGGCGGCGGAGATCTGGCTCGGCGGCGATCCTGCCGTCGCCTGGGGGAGGCTCGGGGCGATACCGGGGGCTGCCGCTCTGGCGCGCTGTCTGGACCGGGCCGGTTCGACCGGCGCTCCCGCGGCGGAGCCGGTGGCCAGGCTGGCCGAGGCCATGAGGGCCGAGAGGGCGAGCGCGGCCGTGGCGCGGGCCCAGCGGGCTGCCGTGCTGATCACCGCACCTGTCGGGCTCTGTTTCCTGCCCGCCTTTCTGACCGTTGGCGTGGCGCCCGTGGTGATCGGGCTGGCTGGAGGGCTGTTGCAGCCTTGATAACCCAAAAAGCCTGGAAAAGGGAAATACCTCCATAAATTATCGGTTCAACGGGAGTTTGAAGTGATGCGGAAGATCATGCACTGGGCGCGGACTGTGGCACGCAAGGTTCGGGCGGACGCGGGAATGACGACGTCGGAGTACGCGGTCGGAACGATCGCGGCCTGCGCCTTTGCAGCGGTGCTCTACAAGGTGGTCACCAGTCCGCCGGTCATGGCACAGCTGCAGTCACTGCTCAAGGACGCACTTGATGCGAAGTTCTGAGGACGGAGCCGGAGCATTGGCGGCCTGCGGAGGAGGGGAAGGTGCCGGGTGGGAGAGAAGCCCTCGGGAGAAGTCCCGGCCGAGCGGGCGGTGGGGAGAGCGGGGGGCCGTAACGGCGGAGGCGGCCATGGCGCTCCCGGCGATGGTGCTCTTTGCGCTCGCCCTGTTGTGGGCGCTGATGGCCGCCTCGGCTCAGATCCGGTGCGTGGACGCGGCTCGGGCCGGTGCCAGGGCGGCGGCCCGCTCCGAACCGGAGACGCAGGTGAGGGAGGCTGCTCTGTCGGCGGCGCCCGAGCGGGCACGGGTCGAGGTGGAGCGGGCCGGGGCGCTGTGGCGGGTCACCGTGGCCGCACCGGCGCCGGGGCCCGGGCCGGTGGCCGTGACGCTCAGCGCGGAGGCCGTGGCGGCGGCCGAGGACATGCCGGGGGTTGAGGACACGCCGGAGAACGAAGGTTCGGCAGGGGCCGAGGACGTGGCGCTGGCCGAGGGCGCGGCGGGGGTCGAGGGCGCGGCGGGGGTCGAGGGCGCGGCGGGGGTCGAGGGCGCGGCGGGGGTCGAGGGCACGGCCAGGGTCGAGGGCACCGCGGTGGCTGAGAGTAGGGCGGGGGTGGCGTCGTGACGGTGTGGCCCGGTCCTCGTAGACCGGCCCCGGGGCCGGTCCGGATGCGGGTGTGCGGGACGCGGCGGGACCAGGGGCTGGCGACCGTGTGGGCGGCGGTGACCACAGCGACGCTGTGCGCGGTCTTCGCAGTGGTCCTGGCTCTCGGTCAAGTGGTGGCGGTCCGGCACCGGGCCGGAGGTGCGGCCGACCTGGCAGCACTGGCCGCGGCCGACCGTGCTCTGGAGGGATCCGCTGCTGCCTGCCGGTCGGCCCGGATGGTGGCAGCGGCGCAGGGGGCGCAAGTGGTGCGGTGCACCGTTCAGGGGGAGATCGCCGATGTGACGGCCCGAGTACGGCGGGGGCCGTACGCGC
The DNA here is from genome assembly GCF_040630635.1 of Streptomyces sp. NPDC005761. Classification (NCBI taxonomy): domain Bacteria; kingdom Bacillati; phylum Actinomycetota; class Actinomycetes; order Kitasatosporales; family Streptomycetaceae; genus Streptomyces; species Streptomyces sp. NPDC005761. The sequence continues at coordinate 128,279 of NZ_JBEXXX010000008.1, forward strand.
CCGAGGTCAGGTCCCGGGCCGGCCCGTCGGCGGCGGGGCCCACCGGGCCGCTCGGACCTGCCGAGAGCCCGGCGCTTGTGGGGAGTGCCGTTGTCCCGCCGGCGGGCCTGCTGGCCCCGGGAACGGGACTATTGCGACGAGCCGGGTTCCTCCGCGGGAGCCGGTACCTCCCTGGAGTCCGCCGCGCCAGGATCGTGCGGGGCGGACCGGAGGAGTTCCGTGAGCAGGCGGATGGCTCCCCGTTTGTGCAGGGGGTCATTGCCGTTGCCGCATTTGGGGGACTGGATGCACGACGGGCAGCCCGCTTCGCACTCGCAGGACGCGATCGCCTGGCGGGTGGCGGTCAGCCAGGCGCGGGCGGTGTGGAAGGCGCGTTCGGCGAAGCCGGCGCCGCCGGGATGGCCGTCGTACACGAAGACGGTCGGCAGCAGAGTGTCCGGATGCAGCGGGACCGAGACACCGCCGATGTCCCAGCGGTCGCAGGTGGCGAAGAGCGGCAGCATCCCGATCGACGCGTGCTCGGCGGCGTGCAGGGCGCCGCCCAGGATCTCCGGGTTGATCCGGGCCGCGTCGAGCTGGTCCTGGGTCACGGTCCACCACACGGCACGGGTGCGCAGGGTGCGGGGTGGAAGGTCCAGTTTGGTCTCGCCGAGCACCTCGCCGGTGATCAGTTTGCGACGGAGGAAGGAGACGACCTGATTGGTCACTTCGACGGAGCCGTAGCAGAGCCGCCCGTCCCCCCAGGGGATCTCGGTTTCGGTGTCCAGGACGGCGATGGCTGTGGTGTCGCGTGCGGTCGTCGAGTACGGCGGACCAGCTTCCTCGACCAGCGCGACAGAGTCCTCCAGATCCAGTTTCCGGACCAGATAGGTGCGGCCCTGGTGGAGGTGGACGGCGCCCTCGTGGACGGCCGTGTGCGCGGCGGACTCGTCGACCGTGCCCAGCAGCCTCCCGGTGCCCTCCTCGACGATCTGGACGGGGCGGCCGCCCTCTCCCCGGATGTCGGTGAGGTCCGCGGCGCGCTCGCGCCGGGTCCAGTGCCAGCCCGACGTCCGCTTGCGGAGCAGCTTCGCGGCTTCCAGCTGTGGCAGCAGCTCGGCCACGGCGGGGCCGAAGAGGGCCAGGTCCGATGCGGTGAGCGGCAGCTCCGCGGCGGCGGCGCACAGGTGGGGAGCCAGGACGTACGGGTTGTCCGGGTCGAGGACGGTCGACTCCACGGGCTGCTGGAACAGCGCTTCGGGATGGTGGACCAGGAAGGTGTCCAGCGGGTCGTCGCGGGCCACCAGGATGGCGAGGGCGCCCTGCCCGGCCCGGCCGGCGCGGCCGGCCTGCTGCCACAGCGAAGCTCTGGTGCCGGGATAACCCGCGATGACGACGGCGTCCAGGCCGGAGACGTCGATGCCGAGTTCGAGGGCGGTCGTGGCGGCCAGGCCGAGCAGGCTGCCGGAGTGCAGTGCGCGTTCCAGGGCGCGGCGTTCCTCGGGGAGGTAGCCCCCGCGATAGGCGGCGACTCTCGCGGGCAGGGACCGGTCGACCTCGGCGAGGCGTTCCTTCGCGATGACGGAGATGAGCTCGGCGCCACGCCGCGAGCGTACGAACGCGACGGAGCGCACGCCCTGCACGGTCAGGTCGGTGAGCAGGTCAGCGGTCTCGGCGGTTGCGGTACGGCGTACGGGAGCGCCCTTCTCGCCGGACAGCTCGGTCAGGGGCGGCTCCCACAGGGCGAAGACCAGTTCGCCGCGCGGGGAGGCGTCGTCGGCGACCTCGGTGACCGTGAGGCCGGTGAGACGGCCGGCCGCGACCGAGGGCTCCGCGGCGGTGGCGGAGGCGAGGAGGAAGACGGGATCGGCGCCGTAGCGGGCGCACAGGCGGCGGAGCCGGCGCACCACCTGGGCGACGTGCGAGCCGAAGACGCCGCGGTAGGTGTGGCACTCGTCGATGACGACGTAGCGCAGGGCACGCAGGAAGGAGGACCAGCGCGGATGGGACGGGAGTATCCCGCGGTGCAGCATGTCGGGATTCGTGAGGACGTAGTTGGCGTACTGGCGCACCCATTCGCGTTCTTCGACCGGGGTGTCGCCGTCGTAGACGGCCGGCCGGATCCCGTTGCCCAGCGGAGCCGCCAGTTCCCTCACCGAGCGCCGCTGATCTGCTGCCAGGGCCTTGGTGGGGGAGAGGTAGAGGGCGGTCGCCCCGCGGCCGTTGGGGGCTTCGGAGCCGTCCAGGAGGGCGCTGAGGACCGGGGCGAGATAGGCCAGCGACTTGCCGGACGCCGTGCCGGTGGCGATCACGACCGACTCCCCGTCCAGAGCGTGCTCTGCCGCGGCGGCCTGATGGGCCCAGGGGTGATCGATTCCGGCCTTCTGGATGGCGGAGATCACTTCCGGACGGATGCGATCGGGCCAGATGGCATGGGTTCCCGTACGCGGGGGCAAGTGCTCCGTATGAGTGATGCGCGCGGACCGGCCCGCCCCTGCGGCGAGCCGGTCGAGGACCACGTCGGGAGAGGGGCGGGAGCCCTCGCTCTCGGGCGGTCTGCTGGGGCGGTGATTCTTGGCCATCGGCACCGAGTGTGTCACTGGCGAGACGGACAATGGTCCCAAGGCGTCGTGCATGGCTGCCCGTAAGTGATTGAATGCCATCGCGGCTGGCGATCCGTCCCCTGGCTCCGCCGGGGAGACCGAGGGGCGACCGCTCGATAGCAAGGTGCTGGAGGATCCGTGGACCTGTCCTTGTCGACTCGCAATGTGTCCGGCCCTGGTGGCGACCGTACGGTCGTCGAGGTCGGTGGCGAGATTGATGTGTATACCGCGCCCAAGCTGCGCGAGCAGTTGGTCGAGTTGGTGAATGACGGCAGCTACCACTTGGTTGTCGACATGGAAGGCGTCGATTTCCTCGACTCCACCGGCCTCGGCGTGCTCGTGGGCGGCTTGAAGCGTGTGCGGGCCCATGAGGGCTCGTTGCGACTGGTGTGCAACCAGGAGCGCATTCTCAAGATTTTCCGGATCACCGGTCTGACCAAGGTGTTCCCCATCCACACCACGGTCGACGAGGCCGTGGCGGCAACCGACTGACGTTCCGCCCGCGGCCGGACCGGCTCTGAGCCGGTCCGGCGGTGGTCGGGGCCGAGGTGGTTCCGCTTCCGGTCGACGGGGGCGACGGTGGCCGTTCTTCGGTGGCCGGTGATCTCGGCGGCTGGTGTGGGGCATCCTTCCGTCACTCGTTCGGCGGTCTGCGGCTGATATTCATCTGCCAGCGCAGTCGGCCGTTCGCCGCGCGGTCGGATCGGCTGTCCGACGGTTGTCGGGCGGCCGGCGATCGCCGAACGGAGACCGGGCGTCGTCCGTCGGCCGGAAGGCTGGGGGCGCCGTCGCGCCGGCAGGCCTGCGAGCCGGCCGGTCAGCGGCTTTCGCAGACAGAGCGCAGGTACCGGGCCGCGTGCCCGGCTCCTGCGGATGCAGTTACGTACGTTCGAGGGGGATCGCATGGCCACCGTTGAACTCCGCTTCAGCGCCCAGCCCGAACACGTCAGAACGGCTCGCCTCGTGGCGGCTGCCGTGGCGCGCCGGGCCGGGGTCGACGAAGCCGTGCTCGACGAGGTCAGGCTCGCCGTGGGCGAGGCCTGCAGCCGCGCGGTCGGGCTGCACCGCAGCCACGGCATCACGGCGCCCGTCACGGTCGTCCTGATCGAGGACGAGAAGTCCTTCTCCATCGAGGTCGGGGACGAGGTGCCCGGCCCGGGTGCCGACGGTTCGGTGCCCGGTGGTGTCTCCGGACGCCGCGACGCCGCGCCCGGCGTGGGACCCGACGAACCGGAACCGGATGCCGAAGGCGACGGCGAGGACGAGATGGGCCTCGCGGTCATCAGCGGTCTGGTCGACGACGTGGAGGTCAGGTCCGGTGCGGATGGCGGAGTGATCCGCATGAGCTGGCCGAAGACGCCCGCCACCGTCCTTCCCTGAGGCGGCTCGGTCCCGGGGTGGTTCGACCACCCCGACGGCGTAGTCGGCCACCCCCGCATCCAGATTTCCGAGGCCCTGCTGAGCAGGGCCTTTTTCGTTTCTGCCCGGCCGGTGATCTTCCGGCAATGCGTCTGCCCCATTACTGCATTTGGTCCACGCGGAGAACTCGATCAATTGCCGTTCGGTGGATGAAGGGCAATTGCATTTACCGCGCACTGTTTTGATCGTGTTCCGCTCCCTACAATCCGTCCACGTCTTGAGCGCTGAGCGTCAAGGAGGACGTATGGCGGGGTTCGGCACCACACCACTGGCAGAACTGACGCAGTTTTCCGCACTTTCCGACCCACCCACCACTCTCGCGGCCGCGGTACTCACCGATGACAACCGCGTCATCGTGATCGTTGTCGCGGTCGTCGCTGTCGCCGCACTGATCGTCGCCCAGCTGCTGGTACGCCAGGTGCTGGCGGCTGGCGAGGGTACCGAGCGCATGAAGGAGATCGCGGCGGCGGTCCAGGAGGGCGCGAATGCCTATCTGGCCCGGCAACTGCGCACGGTCGGCGTGTTCGCCGTCGTCGTCTTCTTTCTGCTTCTGCTGCTCCCGGCCGACAACTGGTCGCAGCGTGCCGGCCGTTCGGTGTTCTTCCTGGTGGGCGCGCTTTTCTCGGCAGCCACTGGGTACATCGGCATGCGGCTGGCCGTACGGAGCAATGTCCGGGTGGCGGCCGCCGCACGTGAGGCGACCCCCGCGGAAGGCGAACCGGAAAAGGATCTCACTGCGGTTTCCCACAAAGCGACGAAGATCGCTTTCCGTACGGGCGGCGTGGTGGGCATGATCACGGTGGGGCTGGGGCTCCTGGGCGCCTCCTGCGTGGTCCTCGTCTACGCCGCCGACGCGCCGAAGGTGCTGGAGGGTTTCGGCCTCGGTGCGGCGCTGATCGCGATGTTCATGAGGGTCGGCGGGGGCATCTTCACCAAGGCGGCCGACGTCGGTGCCGACCTGGTCGGCAAGGTGGAGCAGGGCATCCCGGAGGACGACCCCCGCAACGCCGCCACCATCGCCGACAACGTGGGCGACAACGTCGGTGACTGCGCGGGCATGGCGGCCGATCTCTTCGAGTCGTATGCCGTCACACTGGTTGCCGCGCTCATCCTCGGCAAGGCCGCCTTCGGTGATGCGGGGCTGGCCTTCCCGCTGATCGTGCCGGCGATCGGCGTGGTCACCGCGATGATCGGGATCTTCGCGGTTGCCCCGCGGCGCACCGACCGAAGCGGAATGACCGCCATCAACCGCGGATTCTTCATCTCCGCAGTCGTCTCGCTCGTACTGGTGGCCGTCGCGGTCTTCGTCTACCTGCCGTCCTCGTACGCGGAACTGGACGGGGTCACCGACGCGTCCGTCACCTCGCACGGCGGGGACCCGCGGGTCTTCGCGCTGGTCGCCGTCGCCATCGGCATCGTGCTGGCAGCCCTGATCCAGCAGCTGACCGGCTACTTCACCGAGACCAGCCGGCGCCCCGTCAGGGACATCGGCAAGTCCTCACTGACCGGACCGGCGACCGTTGTGCTCGCCGGTATCTCCATCGGCCTGGAATCCGCCGTCTACACCGCGCTGCTGATCGGGCTCGGCGTCTACGGGGCGTTCCTGCTGGGCGGTACGTCGATCATGCTGGCGCTGTTCGCGGTGGCGCTGGCCGGAACCGGGCTGCTCACCACCGTCGGTGTCATCGTCGCCATGGACACCTTCGGTCCGGTCTCCGACAACGCGCAGGGCATCGCGGAGATGTCCGGTGACGTGACCGGCGCCGGCGCGCAGGTCCTCACCGACCTGGACGCCGTGGGCAACACCACCAAGGCCATCACCAAGGGAATCGCCATCGCCACGGCCGTTCTGGCGGCAGCGGCGCTCTTCGGCTCCTACCGGGACGCGATCGCCACCGCGGTCGACGACGTCGGCGCCTCGGCCGGGGAGATGGGGCTGAGCCTGGACATCTCCCAGCCCAACAACCTGGTCGGGCTCATCCTCGGGGCCGCAGTGGTCTTCCTCTTCTCCGGCCTGGCCATCAACGCGGTGTCCCGGTCCGCGGGTGCCGTGGTCTACGAGGTGCGGCGGCAGTTCCGCGAGCACCCCGGGATCATGGACTACACCGAGAAGCCGGAGTACGGGCGCGTCGTCGACATCTGCACCAAGGACGCGCTGCGCGAGCTGGCCACCCCCGGGCTGCTGGCGGTGCTGGCGCCGATCGCGGTCGGCTTCACCTTCGGTGTCGGAGCACTCGGCTCCTATCTGGCGGGAGCGATCGGCACCGGGACGCTGATGGCCGTCTTCCTCGCCAACTCCGGCGGTGCATGGGACAACGCCAAGAAACTCGTCGAGGACGGCCATCACGGCGGCAAGGGCAGTGAGGCCCATGCCGCGACCGTCATCGGTGACACGGTCGGCGATCCGTTCAAGGACACGGCCGGGCCGGCGATCAACCCCCTGCTCAAGGTGATGAACCTGGTGGCGCTCCTCATCGCACCCGCGGTGGTGCAGTTCAGCTACGGCGAGGACGCGAGCGCGGGGGTGCGTGCGGTGGTGGCCGTGCTGGCCATCGCTGTCATCGTCGGCGCGGTCTACGTCTCCAAGAGGCGGGGCATCGCGGTGGGCGACGAGGGCGGTTCCGACGGCGGGGACGGGGAGGGCACGGCCAGGCCGGCCGACCCGGCAGCCGCTCAGTGAGTCGGACGCAGTAGGGCGTACGCCGCCGCTGGGCGACGCCACATCAGAAGACGGGCGGGCACGGCATCCTGATGTCGTGTCCGCCCGTCCGCACGAGTGGTGGATCGGTCAGGTGTTCTCATGCCCGGGGGCCGTGCGGGTGAGTTGTATCTCCCTCATTTCCCTTGGTGCAAATGGCTGCAAAAGGCCATCTGCCGGACGCCCGGCACCCGGATGGAGGGCGTTCGGCGTGTAAGTTCCGGGGCCGAGAGCCTTGGAAGGGACCAATCCGGTGAACAAGAAGCTTGCGGCCGCACTGTCCGGCGGTGCGGTACTGGTACTTACGCTGTCAGGCTGCAGCGACGACAGCGACGACAAGGTGAACGACTGGGCCAAGAAGGTCTGTGACCAGGTCCAGCCCCAGCTGCAGAAGATCGCGAACGCCAACGCCTCGATCCAGCAGCAGACTGCCGACAACAGCAAGCCCGCCGACGTCCAGAAGACCGACTCGGCCGCCTTCCAGCAGATCTCGCAGGCGTACAAGGCGCTGGGCACGGCCGTCGACTCGGCGGGTCCGCCGCCGGTCGACGACGGCGAGACGACGCAGAAGGAGGCGGTGAAGGAGCTCAACGCCTCCTCCGTGGCCTACGCGAATCTGCAGAAGAAGGTCGACGACCTGGACACTAAGGACCAGGCGAAGTTCGCCGACGGCCTCAAGGGCATCGCCGACGAGCTGAACAAGATCAGCACCAACGGCGACCAGGCGCTGAAGAAGCTCCAGTCCGGCGAGGTCGGTGCCGCGATGGCCAAGCAGAAGGGCTGTCAGAAGCCGACGGCCTCGGCGCCGCCCTCGGCCGATGCGTCGAAGGCGGCGACGCCGTCCAAGGAGGCGTCCGCCTCGCCCAGCAAGAAGTCGTAGCGGGTCCGCGAGCGGCCCGGCGCCCCTCGCGGGACGCCGGGCCGCTGCCGTTGTCAGTGCGAACCGTCACAATGGTGCACGTGAGTAAGACCAGTCTTCCCGCAGCAGACCACGCGACCCGGCTCCGCGAAGCCCTGCTCGCCGCCGCCTTCACCGCCGACGGGCTCCTCGACCTGCTCGGCGCACCCGCCTACGCCGCGCTCGCCCGCAGCGAGACGGTCCCGGCGCTGCGGGCCACCCGGGGTGACGCCCCGCTCGACACGCTCGTGCGCCTCTTCCTTCTCCAGCGCCCGGTTCCCGCCGGGCGGGCAGCCGCCGTACTGCCGCTGGCGGAGTGCGTGGCGGACGGCTGGCTGACCGAGTCGGACGGCCAGGTACGGGCGACGGTCGACGTGCGGCCGTACGGCGGTCCGGAGGGCCAGGACTGGTTCATCGTCTCCGACCTGGGCTGTGCGGTGGGCGGCGCGGGCGGGATCGGGTCCCACGAGGAGGGCGTCGTCCTCGGGATCGGCGGGGCCTCGACCACCCTCGCCGGGATCACCGTCCGCCGGTCCGTCGGCTCCGCCCTGGACGTCGGTACGGGCTCCGGCATCCAGGCACTGCACGCCGCGCAGCACGCGACCCGGGTCACCGCCACCGACCTCAACCCACGGGCCCTCGACTTCACCCGGCTGACCCTCGCCCTGTCCGGTGCCGCCCCGGCCGAGCTGCGTGAGGGTTCGCTGTACGAGCCCGTCGGCACCGAGACGTACGACCTCATCGTCTCCAATCCGCCCTTCGTCATCTCGCCCGGCGCCCGTCTCACCTACCGCGACGGCGGCATGGCCGGCGACGACCTGTGCCGGACCCTGGTGCAGCAGACCGGCGACCGGCTCAACGAGGGCGGCTACGCCCACTTCCTGGCCAACTGGCAGCACACGGAGGGCGAGGAGTGGCAGGACCGGCTCCGGTCCTGGGTTCCCTACGGCTGCGATGCCTGGATCGTGCAGCGCGAGGTGCAGGACGTGACGCAGTACGCCGAGTTGTGGCTGCGCGACAGCGGGGACCACCGGACGGACCCCGCGGAGTACGCCGCGCGGTACGACGCCTGGCTCGACGAGTTCGAGGCCCACGGCACGAAGGGGGTCGGCTTCGGCTGGATCACCCTCCGGAAGTCCGCCGCGGCCGCCGCCGGCGAACCCTCGATCGTCATCGAGGAGTGGCCGCACGCGGTGGAGCAGCCGCTGGGACCGGCCATCGAGGCGCACTTCGTCCGCCAGGACTACCTGCGGGAGCAGGATGACGCGGGGCTGCTGGCCGCACACTTCACACTCGCCACCGAGGTGGTCCAGGAGCAGGTGGGCCTGCCCGGGGCCGAGGATCCCGAGCACGTGGTGCTGCGTCAGAACCGCGGTATGCGACGTGCGACGAAGGTCGACGCGGTCGGTGCCGGGTTCGCCGGTGTGTGTGACGGGTCGCTGCCCGCCGGCCGGATCCTGGACGCGATCGCCCAGTTGATGAACGAGGACCCGGTGCTGCTGCGCGATCGCACCCCGCAGGCCATCCGGTTGCTGGTCGAGGAGGGCTTTCTGGAGCCCTTGCCCCCGGCCGGTCCGATGGCCGGATGATCTGGAGCCCGTCGTCTGAATCGTGCCGGTCTCGCGGTGGCCGGCACGTCCGTCCGCGGGGGGTGCCGTCCGTCGCCAATGCTCCCGGACCGGGCTCCACTCCGGGCTGCCGGGCTCTGCCATATGTAGGGAGCGGCCTCGTCACCAGCGCCTGCGCAGGCGCTGTGGCCCTGCCGGTGGGCCGTCTCCGGATTCCGTTTGGGTACTGCCCGAATCGGCGGGGAACGGACGCGCACCGTCGGAGGCGTCCTGCCGTTGACGCATGCGGCTGATGCGGCTGATGCGGCTGATGCGGCTGATGCGGCAGGGGAGTTGTCGGCAGACGCGCAGGCCCCGGCGGCCGGGCGCTCGCCGCGGACCGCGCGACAGGAACGGGTACGTGCTGCTCACCCCGTACTGCTGGCAGCGTTCGAACGCGGCGGCAGGCGGCCGGCGCTCCTCGCCGGGATGTGAATTCGGCCATGGTTCCGCCCCAGCGCGGCGACGTGCTCACCGTGAAGTGGCACCTGGCGTGCGCGGTGTCGTGCCCACCTCGACGCCTCCGCCACGGCCCGACTGTTCATCCGGAGTTCGCGTCCGAGACGTTCCGCAGTGGAAGCCTCCCCCGAGCCGGGCAGCACCGGGCGGGCAGACCGTGCCGGGCCGCGCCGGGGGACAGGGAGGCGTACGGGTATGGAGAGCGGACCTGCTGTCCTCGCCGGAACGGTGTTCGCACTGTTCGGCGCCGCGCTGCTGCTCTGGACGGGGGCGCGCGTGCTACACCGTGCGCCGGTGGCGCACGGGGTGAGCCCCGCCGTTTCCACCGCACTCGCGACCGTGTTCGGCGTACTTTTCCTCCTCCTCGGGGTGTGGTGCCTCACCCGCGTCTGAGCCGGATCCGCCATCGGTCCGCCCGCGCCCACCCCCGGAACACGCCCGGGCTGCCGGCCCTCGGGGCTCCACGTCCGCAGGGCGGCCACAGCGCCGCCGAAACCCGCAGGCAGGGGCCGTGCCGACGGCGGGCCGAGCGGGCCGGGCGGCAGGAATGGCGGAAGTCGGGTTACCGTTCGAGTGGCCGTTGCGGGCTTTTGCCGTTTGACACGGGGGCGGGTTGTACCGTCACACTCCGCAGCGACAGCACTGTCGGCAGCGCCATCGCGCTGCCCTGATGCCCACCGAGCGTCGACCGGAGAGAAGAGCGAAGTTGTCCCCGACCAGCGAGACCGCACAGGGCGGCCGCCGACTCGTCATCGTCGAGTCGCCTGCCAAGGCGAAGACGATCAAGGGCTATCTCGGCCCCGGATACGTCGTCGAGGCGAGCGTCGGGCACATCCGCGACCTCCCGAACGGCGCCGCCGAGGTGCCGGACGAGTACACCGGCGAGGTACGCCGTCTCGGCGTCGACGTCGAAAACGACTTCCAGCCGATCTATGTCGTCAACGCCGACAAGAAGGCCCAGGTCAGAAAGCTCAAGCAGCTTCTGGCCGAGTCCGACGAACTCTTCCTCGCCACCGATGAGGACCGCGAGGGCGAAGCCATCGCGTGGCACCTGCAGGAAGTGCTCAGGCCCAAGGTCCCGGTCCACCGGATGGTCTTCCACGAGATCACCAAGGACGCGATCCGGGCAGCCGTCGCCAACCCGCGCGAGCTCAACCAGCGCATGGTCGACGCGCAGGAGACCCGCCGTATCCTCGACCGGCTCTACGGCTACGAGGTCTCGCCGGTCCTGTGGAAGAAGGTCATGCCGCGGCTTTCGGCCGGCCGCGTCCAGTCCGTGGCCACCCGCCTCGTCGTCGAGCGGGAGCGCGAGCGCATCGCCTTCCGTTCCGCCGAGTACTGGGACCTGACCGGCACCTTCGCCACCGGTCGCACCGGGGATGCCTCCGACCCCTCGACGCTCACGGCCCGCCTCAGCGCGGTCGACGGGCGCCGCATCGCGCAGGGCCGTGACTTCGGTCCTGACGGGCAGCTCAAGGCCGGCTCCGCCCAGACCCTCCACCTGGACGAGACGAACGCCCGGGCCCTGGCCGCCGCGCTCGCCGACTCCGCATTCGCCGTGCGGTCCGTCGAGTCGAAGCCGTACCGACGCTCCCCGTACGCCCCCTTCCGTACGACGACCCTCCAGCAGGAGGCGAGCCGGAAGCTGGGCTTCGGGGCGAAGGCCACCATGCAGGTCGCGCAGAAGCTGTACGAGAACGGCTTCATCACCTACATGCGTACCGACTCCACGACCCTCTCGGACACCGCGATCTCCGCGGCCCGGGCGCAGGTCACGCAGTTGTACGGGGCGAATTACCTCCCGGACAAGCCCCGCACGTACGCCGGCAAGGTCAAGAACGCGCAGGAGGCGCACGAGGCGATCCGCCCCTCCGGCGACCGCTTCCGCACCCCTGCCGAGACCGGCCTCACCGGCGACCAGTTCCGGCTCTACGAGCTGATCTGGAAGCGGACCGTCGCCTCCCAGATGAAGGACGCGGTCGGTAACTCCGTCACCGTCAAGATCGGCGGCCGGGCGAGCGACGGGCGCGACGCCGAGTTCTCCGCGTCCGGCAAGACGATCACCTTCCACGGCTTCATGAAGGCGTACGTCGAAGGCGCCGACGACCCGAATGCCGAGCTCGACGACCGCGAGCGCCGGCTGCCGCAGGTCGCCGAGGGCGACGCGCTGTCCGCCGACGAGATCACCGTCGACGGTCACGCGACCAAGCCGCCGGCCCGCTACACCGAGGCCTCGCTGGTCAAGGAGCTCGAGGAGCGCGAGATCGGCCGCCCGTCGACGTACGCCTCGATCATCGGGACGATCCTCGACCGCGGCTACGTGTTCAAGAAGGGCACGGCGCTCGTCCCGTCGTTCCTCTCGTTCGCCGTGGTCAACCTGCTGGAGAAGCACTTCGGCCGGCTCGTGGACTACGACTTCACGGCACGCATGGAGGACGACCTCGACCGCATCGCGCGGGGCGAGGCGCAGTCCGTGCCGTGGCTGAAGCGCTTCTACTTCGGTGCGCAGGAGGGTGACGACGCGGCCGGTGCCGGGAAGGCCTCCGACGCGGGCAACGGCGACGGCGACCACCTCGGCGGGCTCAAGGAGCTCGTCACGGACCTCGGTGCCATCGACGCGCGGGAGATCTCCTCGTTCCCGGTAGGCAACGACATCAAGCTCCGGGTCGGCCGGTACGGCCCGTACATCGAACGCGGCGAGAAGGACTCCGAGGGCCACCAGCGCGCGGACGTTCCCGAGGACCTGGCGCCCGACGAGCTGTCCGTCGAGTACGCGGAGGAACTGCTGGCCAAGCCCAGCGGCGACTTCGAGCTGGGTGCGGACCCGGTGAGCGGGAACCAGATCATCGCCAAGGACGGGCGCTACGGTCCGTACGTCACCGAGGTGCTGCCCGAGGGCACTCCGAAGACCGGCAAGAACGCGGTGAAGCCGCGGACCGCTTCGCTGTTCAAGTCCATGTCGCTCGACACGGTGACGCTGGCCGACGCGCTGAAGCTGATGTCGCTGCCGCGCGTCGTGGGCGAGGACGCCGAGGGCGTGGAGATCACCGCGCAGAACGGCCGCTACGGCCCGTACCTGAAGAAGGGCACGGACTCGAGGTCGCTGACCTCCGAGGACCAGCTCTTCGACATCACGCTCGAAGAGGCCCTCGCCATCTACGCCCAGCCCAAGCAGCGTGGGCGGGCCGCCGCCAAGCCGCCGCTGAAGGAACTGGGGACGGACCCGGTGAGCGGTGCTCCGGTCGTCGTCAAGGACGGGCGCTTCGGCGCGTACGTCACCGACGGCGAGACGAACGCCACGCTGCGGACCGACGACAGCGTCGAGGAGATCACGCCGGAGCGCGGCTACGAGCTGCTCGCCGAAAAGCGTGCCAAGGGGCCCGCCAAGAAGAAGACGGCGAAGAAGGCTCCGGCGAAGAAGGCGACCGCCAAGAAGGCGACCGCAGCGAAGAAGACCGCGACGGCTGCGAAGAAGACCGCGGCCAAGACGACGACGGCTGCGGCGAAGAAGGCTCCGGCGAAGAAGGCGACCGCGAAGAAGGCGGCTTCCGCGGCGTCTGCGGAGGACTGACCGTACCGGGGCCCGAGGTCCTGAACGCCGGAGGGGCTGGACTGGTGTCCAGCCCCTCCGGCGTTGCCGCTTTGTGGGGGCGGGCGGGGGCGCCCGAGGCGGGCTTGTCCCCTACCCGCCCGTTCCCGAAACCCGGGTCTCCACCCCCGGACCCCCGCACCTCAAACGCAGGAGGCCCTGGAAAAAGCGGGTGGTCGGGCCGCGTGGGGCGGGGCCGGAGGCGGGGGCGGGGCGGGGGGCTGCGGTCGTATGTTCGGACGCGGCCCCCGGGCACCGGCCGGCTCCCGATAGGCTGGGCGGATGACGCGAGCCGAGCAGCCAACGGTCGTGAGCCCCACCTCCGACACACTTGCCGCAGACTCACGCGAGCGCGCCGTACGAGCACTGTTGCGTATTCCCCCGCTGAAGCGGTTGTGGAGCGCCCAGCTCGTCGGCAGTACCGGCGATGCACTCGCCCTTCTCGTGCTGGTGTTGCTGTCGCTGCAAGCGGCGGTCCTTGAGGGCTCATTCGGATCCGGATACCGCGGGGCGGCCTTCGCCGTCGCCGCCGTCTTCGGGGCCCGGATTATTTCCACCCTGCTCTTCGGAGCCGTACTCCTGGGGCCGCTGACGACCCTGACGGCGCCAGGAGGGCCGCTCGACCGGCGGTGGCTGATGATCGGCGCCGACGGGCTGCGGCTCGCGCTGCTGGTCGTCGCGCCGCTGTGGATCGACTGGACGCCCGACAACGCGCTCATGATGATCCTCGTCACCGTCTTCGTCACCGGCGCCGGTGAGCGCCTGTGGACGATCGCGAAGGACGGTGCGGCGCCCGCGCTGCTGCCCGCCCCGCCGATCGAGGGCGCCGCGGTGCGCCCGCTGCCGGACCACCTCGACGCACTGCGCCGGCTGTCCCTGCGTACGGATTTCGCCGCCGTTCCCGCCGCCGCGGCCGTTCTGCTGGGCGCCACGCTGATCGGCAATCTGCTGGGCTCGGGCCTGGAGTGGTTCTCCTTCCACCAGGCGGCCCTCGGCTCCTACGTCGCGGCCGGACTGTTCTCCGCCTCCATCTCCACCCTGTACTTCCTGGAACTGCCCGGTACACCGACCCCCCGTCCGCGCTCGCCCCTGGAGGGGCTGCGCCGACCGTCCGCCGGAAGCGGACCGGACAAGGGCCGGACCGGCGCCGTCCCGCTGATCGTCGCGACCTGCGCCGCGGTGGCCGGAGCGATCGCGGCGGCGGCCGCCGTCGCCGTACTGCACGCCGCCGACCTCGGTGGCGGCCCCGCCACCTTCGCCCTGCTGATCCTCGCCCTCACCGGCGGAACGGGCGTCGGCATCCGTACCGCCCAGAAGGTGCTGCCCGCCCTGTCGCGGCGGCGGCTTCTCTCCCTGGCCACCGCCGTCACCGGAGTCGCCCTCCTGGTGATGGGCCTGGTGCCGGACACGGCGACCGTCCTGCTGATCGCGGTGCTCGCCGGATACGCGGCGGGTGTCGCCGCGAACACCGGCCATGTGCTCGTCGACCAGGAGACCGAGGAACTCCGGCAGGCCCGGACCACCGAGCACCTCCAGGCCGTCGTCCGGGTCCTGATCGCGACCGGCGCGGTCGGCGGCCCGCTGGTGGCAGCCGCCATCGGTACCCACCGGCTGACCGCGGGCGACTTCGTCTTCGCACACGGCGGCGCCGCGTTCACCCTGATGCTGATCGGCGCCCTGCTGCTGCCGGTCGCCGCGATCGTCCTCGCGAAGACGGACGACCGCTCCGGTGTGCCGCTCCGCCGTGATCTGCGCGAGGCGCTGCGCGGTGGCGACCCGGCGGTCGCACCCGCCGCGACCGGTTTCTTCCTCGCTCTGGAGGGCGGTGACGGGGCGGGCAAGTCCACTCAGGTCGAGGCGCTCGCCGAGTGGATCCGTGCCAAGGGCCACGAGGTCGTCGTCACCCGTGAACCGGGTGCGACCCCCGTCGGCAAGCGGCTGCGCTCGATCCTGCTCGACGTGTCGTCGGCCGGGCTCTCCAACCGGGCCGAGGCCCTCCTGTACGCCGCCGACCGTGCCGAGCACGTCGACACGGTCGTGCGCCCGGCGCTGGAGCGGGGCGCGATCGTCATCTCCGACCGCTACATCGACTCGTCCGTCGCCTATCAGGGCGCGGGCCGCGATCTTGCCCCGACCGAGATCGCCCGGATCTCGCGCTGGGCGACGAGTGGACTCGTACCGCACCTGACGGTGCTTCTGGATGTCGACCCGCAGACCGCGAGGGAACGGTTCACCGAGGCGCCCGACCGGCTGGAGTCCGAGCCGCCGGAGTTCCACGCCCGGGTGCGCTCCGGCTTCCTGACGCTGGCCGCTGCCGATCCGACGCGCTACCTGGTGGTGGACGCCGGCCAGGAGCCGGAGGCGATCACCACGGTCGTGCGTCACCGGCTCGACCACCTCCTTCCGCTCTCCGAGGCCGAGGTCAAGGCCCGGGAGGAGGCGCGGAAGGCCGCCGAGGAGGAGGCCAGGCGCCTCGCCGAGGAGGAGGCCGCTCGCAAGGCGGAGGAGGAGCGCCTGGAGCGCGAGCGGCAGGAGCAGCTCGCCAGGCTCCGTGCCGAGGAGGAGGAGCGCAAGCGCCGCGAGGAGGAGGAAGCGCGCCGACGCGAGGCCGAACGCCAGGCGGAGGAGGCCCGGCAGCGCGCCGAGGAGGCCCGCCGCGTCGCCGAGGAGGAGCGCGCCCGGGTGGAGGCCGAGGACGCGGCCCGCGAAGCCGAGCAGGCCCGACTGCGCCGCCAGGCGGAGGAGGAGGCCCGGCTGCGCCAGGAGGCCGAGGCCCGGCGTCTGGAGAAGCAGCGCAAGGCGGAGGAGGCCCTGCTCCGGGCCGAGGCCGCACGCCGGCAGGCAGAGGCCGAGGCGGCTGCCGCTGCGGAGAGCGCCCGCGCACGGGAGGCCGCGGCCCAGGCCGAAGCCGATGCGGAGGCCGCCGAGGCCGAGCGGGCCGCGCGTGCGGCCTCGCCGCCCGTGCCGGACAGCGAGCTGACGGTGCCGACGCCGATCGTCAACCCGAACGAGATCACGCAGCCGGTGCCTTCCCCGGTGGATCCGGAGTCCCGTTCCGGCCGGCCCCGCGATGCGTCGCCGTCGGCGCCCTGGCCGTCCGACGAGGCCGAGACGGCGATGATCCCGAAGTTCTCCGACGCGCCGGGACAGCCCGGGGCGGCGGACGAGACTGCGGTCCTTCCGCCGGTACGGGACGAGCGACGGGACACCGGGCGGACCTCCGCACGGGACGCCGATCCCGCCGACCGGGTGCCGCGCGGCATCTTCCGGGACGAGCGGCAGGCGGACTCCGCGCCGGAGGGCGAGAACGAGCGCACCCGCGAGCTGCCGCAGATCACCGACCCGCACGCGGACCGGGACCAGCAGGAGCCGTCCGGCCGGCCGCGGCGCCCGCGCCCGGACTGGGCGGAGGAGACCCCGCTGGACGATCTGCCCACGCTTGCGGACGAGCTGCTCGGCGACCACGGCGACGAGGGCCCCGAGCCTCGGGGCCGGGGGCGCCGTCCGCGTCGCTGACCGGGTACACCGATGGCCCTGCGCGAACAGGCGCAGGGCCATCGGCGTCAGGTCATCCGCCGACCGGGCCCGCCGCCGTCCGTCTGCCTGGATTGTCAGACCCGTCCCCCACAATGGGAAGCCGGATCGACGTACGTCACGGTGACAGCCGTGACGGGAGCACCATGAGCCGCGCCGCCGTTCCACGGAACGGAGGCGCGGCCGCACACCACCGGAAGGGCGGTGACGCATGTCCGTATGGGACGACCTGGTCGGCCAGGACCGCGTGCAGGACCAGCTCGGAGCCGCCGCCCGGGACGCCGACGCGCTGGTCACCGCCCATTCCGCGGGAGAGCCGGTGCCGCCCGGTTCGAAGATGACCAACGCCTGGCTGTTCACCGGCCCCCCCGGCTCCGGCCGGTCCACCGCCGCCCGGGCCTTCGCCGCCGCCTTGCAGTGCACCAGCCCCGACCGTGCCCTGGGCGGGGCGCCGGGCTGCGGCTTCTGCGACGGCTGTCACACGAGCCTCATCGGTACGCATGCCGATGTGGACGTGATCCGTACCGACCTGCTCTCCATCGGTGTGAAGGAGACCCGTGAGCTGGTGCGCCGGGCCCAGCTCTCGCCGGCCGTCGGGCGCTGGCAGGTCATCGTCATGGAGGACGCCGACCGCCTCACCGAGGGGGCGGGCAATGTGCTGCTCAAGGCGGTCGAGGAGCCCGCTCCGCGCACGGTGTGGCTGCTCTGCGCGCCCTCGCTGGAGGACGTGCTGCCCACGATCCGGTCGCGTTGCCGCCATCTCACCCTGCGCACCCCGTCGGTCGAAGCCGTCGCCGATGTCCTGATCCGGCGTGACGGCATCGATCCGGAGCGCGCCGCAGCGGCCGCCCGCGCGACCCAGGGACACATCGGCCGGGCCCGCCGCCTCGCCACCGACGAGCGGGCCCGTGCCCGCAGGGCTGCCGTCCTGAAGCTCCCGCTGCGGGTCGAGGACATCGGCGGCTGCCTCAAGGCCGCCCAGGAGTTGATCGACACCGCCACCGATGACGCCAAGCAGGCCTCCGAGGAGGTCGACGTCAAGGAGACGGAGGACATGAAGGCCGCGCTCGGCGCCTCGGCCGGGGGCCGGATGCCGCGGGGCACCGCGGGGGTGATGAAGGAACTGGAGGACCGGCAGAAGCGCCGCAAGACCCGTACCCAGCGCGACAGCCTCGATCTGGCCCTGACCGAACTGACCGGGTTCTACCGCGATGTGCTGGCCCTGCAGCTGGGTTCCCGGATCGCCATCGCCAACGCGGACGCCCAGGACTCCCTCGACCGCATCGCCCGCTCGTCCACCCCCGAGCGCACTCTGCGCCGGATCGAAGCCGTGAGCGCCTGCCGCCGGGCCCTGGACCGCAATGTGGCGCCGCTGCTCGCGGTGGAGGCGATGACGATGGCGCTGCGGGCGGGCTGAAGCGGCGGCTCCCGGCTGCACGGCGGGGGCTTCCGCCCGGGTCACGGGGATGGCTGCGTGGCGGGGGCTTCCGCCCGATCCACGGTCGTGGCTGCAAGGCGCGACTTCCGCCTGGTTCACGGTCATGGCTGCATGGCAGGGGCTTCCGCTACGGGCCGGGGCCGTGGCTGCACGGCGGGAGTGCCGCCCGGTCCGAGCGTTCACCGGATCTCCCGAAGCCGATCTCCGAATCACCCGAAAGAGCAGGGAATCGGACGAGCCGACGCCCGGCGGCTACGCTCCGGACATGCACACCAGGCGCCCGCTCCGCACCCTCGCCCTAGCGCTCGGCACTGCCGGCCTCCTCATCTCCGGCTGCACCGGCGGGAGTTCGACGACGGGCGCCTCGTCGCCCGCGCAGGCGGCCTCGGCCACGCCCTCCGCCGTACCGGCGGCGCTGAAGCCGTTCTACGCCCAGGACCTCAGCTGGCGGGACTGCGGTGTCACCGGATTCCAGTGCACCACGATGAAGGCGCCGCTCGACTACGCGAAGCCGGACGGCGGCGAGATCAAGCTGGCGGTCTCCCGGAAGAAGGCCACCGGCCCCGGCAAGAAGATCGGCTCCCTGCTGGTCAATCCGGGAGGCCCCGGCGGATCGGCGATCGGCTATCTCCAGGGATACGCCGCGATCGGCTACCCCGCCCAGGTCCGCGCCCGCTACGACATGGTGGCCATCGACCCGCGCGGGGTGGCGCGCAGCGAACCCGTCGTGTGCCTCACGGGTTCGCAGATGGACGCCTACACGCAGGTCGACCAGACCCCGGACGACGCCGTCGAGGTCACGAAGCTGAGCAGCGCCTTCAAGAAGTTCGCCACGGGCTGCGAGCAGCGCTCGGCCGAGATCCTGCCGCACGTGTCCACGGTGGAGACGGCCCGCGACATGGACATCCTGCGGGCTTTGCTCGGGGACGAGCAGCTGCACTACGTCGGTGCCTCGTACGGAACGTTCCTGGGCGCGACGTACGCCGATCTCTTTCCCGCGCGGGCGGGCCGTCTCGTGCTCGACGGTGCGATGGACCCCTCGCTCCCGTCGGCCGAGATGAACCGGGACCAGACCGCGGGGTTCGAGACCGCGTTCCAGTCCTTCGCGGCGGACTGCGTGAAGAAGGCGGACTGCCCGCTCGGCACGACGTCCGCCGCCGACGCGGCGACGAACCTGAAGAAGCTGTTCAGCGACCTCGACGCGAAGCCGATCGCCACGGGTGAGTCCCGCAAGCTCGGCGAGTCCCTCGCCACCACGGGTGTCATCGCCGCCATGTACGACGAGTCGGCCTGGCCCCAGCTCCGCGAGGCACTCACCGGGGCCGAGGCGGGCGACGGCTCGGGTCTGCTCTCCCTGGCGGACAGCTACTACGAGCGCGAGCCGAACGGTACGTACGCGAACCTCATGTACGCCAACGCGGCCGTGAACTGCCTCGACCTCCCGCCCGCCTTCGCCGACCCCCAGGCGGTCACCGAGGCCCTGCCCACCTTCGAGAAGGCCTCGCCGGTCTTCGGGAAGGGCTTCGCCTGGGCCTCGCTGAACTGCGCCTACTGGCCGGTCCCCGCCACCGGCACCCCCCGCCCCATCAAGGCCGCGGGCGCCGCCCCGATCGTGGTCGTCGGCACCACCCGGGACCCTGCGACCCCGTACAAGTGGGCGAAGTCGCTCGCCGGCCAGCTCTCGTCCGGCACGCTCCTCACCTACGAGGGCGACGGGCACACGGCGTACGGCCGCGGCAGCGACTGCATCGACACGGCGATCAACACGTACCTGCTGGAGGGCACCGCGCCGGACGACGGCAAGAAGTGCTCCTGACCTGCGGCTGAGGCGGAGGAACGGGCCGGTACGGAGCACTCCTCGAAACTGTGTAGACTTGGCGACGCTGCTGATCGCACCATGGTGCGACAGGGCGCGCCGCCTTAGCTCAGTTGGCCAGAGCAACGCACTCGTAATGCGTAGGTCTCGGGTTCGAATCCCGAAGGCGGCTCGGATCAGCCCCAGGACTCACTCGCCGTGACCTGGGGCTTTTTCATGTCCGGGGGTGCAGGTGCTCCGGAGCGAGCTGGCCGCCCCTGAGCCCGGCCTGGAGCCGGGGCGGCGGACGACTTCGTGCGCTCTGATGCGAACGGGAGGCCCTGCTGGGCTCACCGTGCCTCAGACCCCGGCCGTGCAGAACACGCACGCCTCCCAGAACGGAAGGGCGTCCAGCACCCGGTGGCGTACGCACGACGCCATCGCCGCCTCCTGCGGGCCGGGCAGGACGTCCGGGTCGGCCTTCGCGGTCGCAGGGTCGAACTCCTCGACCATCGACCGGTACGTGCGCAGGTACGCCTCGGCGTGGGGCGGCTCGTACGTCAGCTCCTCCCACCGGTGGCGGGACAGTGCCAGGTCCAGGGCGCGCAGCAGGAAGTCCTTGGCGGCAGCCCGCTCCTGCGGGGTGTCCCCCCAGTCGAGCTCCGAGAGGCCGAAGCCGACCACTCCGCGGCCCATCACGTTCTGGTCCTGGAGGGTCAGCAGGGCGGCGAAGCGGAAGTCCCACGGGGCGTGGGCCAGCGACGAGACGGCGAGCATCAGCACGTCCACGAACACGGCCGTGCCGCCGTTGGTCATCCTCAGGTACCGGCCGTCGGCGCCGCGGAAGGTGTTCATGAGCCGAGGGTAGGGAAGAGGGGCCGCGGCGGGCAGGTGTGGGTCAGGCCGAGCCGCCGTTGCTCTTCAGCAGTTGGCCGTTGACCCACTGGCCCTGTGGTGAGCAGAGGAAGTCCACCAGGTGTGCGGTGTCCTGCGGGGTGCCCAGGCGGCCCAGGGGGGTGTTGTGTGCGAGGAGTTGCGAGAGTTCGTCGTTCATCCAACCGGTGTCCACGGGGCCCGGGTTGATGACGTTGGCCGTGACCCCCAGGTGTGCGAGCTCACGGGAGGCGGCCAGGGTGATGCGGTCCAGGGCGCCCTTGCTGGCGCCGTACGGGAGGTTGCCGACCGTGTGGTCGCTGGTGAGGGAGACGATCCGGCCGGACCCCGGGGCGGCGCGGAAGCGGAGCCCGTACTCCCGGATCAGCAGCCAGCTGGCGCGGGCGTTCACGGCGAAGTGCCGGTCGAAGCTCTCGACGGTGGTGTCCAGGAGGCCGGAGTCGACCGATTCCGCGTGGCTCAGCACGAGCGCGGTGACCGGCCCGATCCGGCGTTCGGCCTCGTCGAAGATGCGGGACGGCGCGTCCGGGTCGACCAGGTCCGCCTCGATCGCGGCAGTGCGTGCACCGTGCTCGGCGAGGGATTCGGTGATGGCGGCGGGTGCGCCCCGCTCCTCGCCCCAGGTCATGCGCCGGTCGTAGGGCGTCCAGTAGGCGAAGGCGATGTCCCAGCCGGAGGCCGCAAGTTGGCGGGCGATGCCCGCGCCGATCCCGATGGTGCGGCCGACACCGGTGATCAGCGCGACGGGGCGGGGTGACGCGGAGGTCTGCGGGCTCTGCTCGGCTGTGGTCACAGCGTGGAATCCTGCGGTACGGGTGTGCGTCCCGCAATGTGTTTTGGGGCCGAGGCCGGGGGCTCATGTGTCGGGGCGTCAGAGGCTGGGGGAGGGCACCGACCCGGTTCGGCTGCGGGTCGCCGGGGGTGCCTCAGCCCCGCAGGTACGCCAGCACTGCAAGCACCCGGCGGTTCGTCGTGTCGTCGAGGGACAGATCGAGCTTGCCGAGGATGCTGCCGAAGTGCTTGCTGACCGTGCCCTCGCTGACCGTCATCGCCTCGGCGATCGAGGCGTTGGACCTGCCCTCCGCCATCAGGGCCAACAACTCCTGCTCGCGCGCGGTCAGCCGGGCGAGCGGGTCCCGGCGGCGGCGGATCAGCTGGCGGACCACCTCCGGGTCCACGACCGTGTTGCCGGCGGCGACCCGGTGCAGTGCGTCGATGAACTCCTCGACGTTGCCGATGCGTTCCTTGAGCAGATAGCCGACGCCCGTACCGTCGGCGGAGTCGAGCAGATCCTCGGCGTACGTGCGCTGGACGTACTGACTGAGTACGAGAATGGGCAGTCCCGGCTGCCGGGTGCGCAGCTCGATCGCGGCGCGCAGGCCCTCGTCGGAGAACCCGGGCGGCATACGCACATCGGTCACCACGATGTCCGGGGCGTGTTCGGCCACGGCCGCGATCAGCTCGTCCGCCGTGCCGGCGCCCGCCACCACCTGATGACCGAACCGCTCCAGCAGGCCGATCAGTCCCTCACGCAGGAGCACACTGTCCTCGGCCAGTACGATCCGCACGCTCAAGTCCTCGTATACGCAGGTGACATGGGGACCTGCAGCCGAAACACCGTGGGCCCGCCGGGCGGACTGGACACTAGCAGGTGGCCGTCGAGCACCGAGATGCGGTCGGCCACGCCCTGGAGCCCCGTACCGCCACCGGTGCCGGCGCCGCCCACCCCGTCGTCCGACACCTCCACCACCAGCCGGTCCTTCTCCGTCCGGGCGCTCACCCGGGCGTGGGCCGCCCCGCTGTGCTTGGCCACGTTGGCCAGCGCCTCGCAGACCGCGAAGTAGACCGCCGTCTCGACCGCTTCCGGGAGCCGGTCCGGCGTCAGGTCGAAGTGCACGTCCACGGGGATCACCGACCGGTCCGCGACATCCTCCACCGCCGCCCGGAGTCCGCGGTCGGTGAGGACCTGGGGGTGGATGCCCCTGATGAGTTCCCTGATCTCCACGAGTGCGACCCCGGCCTCGTCGTGCGCCTTGGCCAGCAGCCCGGCCAGCGGTTCCTCCTGGGCCTCCAGCCTGGCCAGGCCGAGCGTCATGGAGAGGGCGACGAGCCGCTGTTGCGCTCCGTCGTGCAGATCGCGTTCGATCCGCCGGCGTTCCGCCTCGAAGGCGTCCACGAGCCGCATCCGGGAACGGCCCAGCTCCCGGATGCGGGAGTCCAGCCCGGGGGCCGGCGGGGCGAGCAGCTGCCGGGTCAGCGCGGCCCGGCCGGCCGCCAGGACACCGAGCGGATACGCGAACAGGGGGAGCAGCACCAGTCCGGCGAGCAGCGCGGCGAAGGCGGGCGGGTAGCTGTCGATCAGCCAGATCTTGAGTACGCGGGCCTCTTCGCCGCCGCTCGCCGCCAGCATCACGGGGGCGGCGATCAGCCCGCCGCAGACGACGAGGGCCGTGCCCACGGCCAGCGCCTCCAGCGGCCACAGGATCAGGGCGAACAGCAGCGCGTAACCCAGTTCCCGCCAGGTGGCGGGCTCCTGGAGGCGGGTGCGCAACCACGACGGGAGACCGGTGCCGCCCGGTTCGTGGTGTGCCGGGGCGAGGGGCCGCGGGTCGACCAGCCGCAGTCTGCGCCGTTCCAGAGAGGAGACCGGGATGCCCGCGAGCACGAGGGTGAGAAGCAGCGGGATGCCGATCAGGATCACGGTGAGCGCGCTGCCCGCGACGGCCAGGAGGAGAAGCGCGGTGAGTGTGGCGAGGCCCAGAGGCACGCTCGTCAGCAGGTAGAGCGTGGCGCGCCACGGCCATGCTGTGCGTACGTAGCGGCGTTGCCGCAGCGCCTGCCGGAGGCCCGGGGAGGGCAGGAGGCCAGGGGGAGGGGCAGCGGGGGAGGGCATGGGGGAACGGTAGGCCGGGCCCGGGGGAGCGGACCACCCGGCGAGGTCGACCCCGTAGGTGGAGCTACCTCCACCCCGGGGACTCCTCCTCGCTGCGATGTGCCCGGGAGGCGGCGCCGGTTGAGTGGTGGGCATGAATCAGGAAGCTGTCCGACTCCGCTCGGTCACCCGGTCCTACGGCGGGAACACCGGCGCGGTCACCGCGCTCGACGGGGTCAGCCTCGACGTTCCCCGGGGGACCTTCACCGCCGTCATGGGCCCGTCGGGGTCGGGCAAGTCGACCTTGCTCCAGTGCACTGCCGGTCTCGACCGGCCCACCGCCGGGCAGGTGTTCCTCGGCGACACCGAACTCACCGGGCTCAGTGAGCGGAAGCTGACGCTGCTGCGCCGTACCCGCATCGGTTTCGTCTTCCAGGCGTTCAACCTGCTTCCCTCGCTGAGCGCCGAGCAGAACGTCGCTCTTCCTCTGCGGCTGGCCGGCCGCAGGCCGAAGAGGGCCGAGGTCCTGGACGTGCTGGAGCGGGTCGGGCTGCGCGAACGGGCCGGGCACCGGCCCGGCGAGCTGTCCGGCGGCCAGCAGCAGCGCGTGGCCCTGGCCCGCGCCCTGGTCACCCGGCCCGAGGTGCTGTTCGGCGACGAACCCACGGGCGCGCTCGACTCCACGACCGGCCGGCAGGTGCTGACGCTGCTGCGCGACATGGTGGACGGCGGTCAGACCGTGATCATGGTGACGCACGATCCGGTCGCCGCCTCCTACGCGGACCGGGTGCTGTTCCTGGCCGACGGCCGGGTGCGGGACGAGCTGTCCACCCCGTCCGCCGATCAGGTCGCGGCGCGCATGACGCGGATGGCGGCGCTCCCGTGCTGAGCCTCGCGCTGCGCGGGATGCGGACCCGCTGGGTCACCTTCGTCGGCTCCTTCCTCGCACTTGCCCTCGGCGTGGGGATCGTCGCCACCACCGGACTCGCTCTCGCGGCCACGTTCGACGCTCCCCGCCAGGGGCCGGAACGGTTCGCCGCAGCTCCCGTCGTGGTCCGGGGAGAGGACCAGCTGCGGGTACGGACCCCGACGGGAGTCCGTACGCAGGAGCTGACCTCGCCCCGGCCCGTCCCTGCGGAGCTCAGCGCGGCCCTCGCGGTCCTCGGCCGTACGGCCGAGGACCGCACGTTTCCCGTCTCGGTCGGCGATGCCCGCCTCGAGGGGGGCGGCGAGGGGACGGTCGGCCACCCCTGGCCGGTCGCGGCCGCCGCTGCCTACCGTCTGACCACCGGACGGGCCCCCGCCGCCGCCGGAGAGGTGGTCGTCACCGCAGGGGCCGGTGCCGATGTGCGTACGGGAGACCGGATCACGGTCACCACTGCCGCGGGGTCCACCGGCCGAACCGTCGTCGGCACGGTGCGTCCCGCGGAGTTCGAGACCGTCGTGTTCTTCACCGCTGCCGAGGCGGCGAGGATCTCCCCGGCCGTCGACGCCGTGGTGGTGGACGCGGATCCGGCGGCGGTGCGCGCGGTCGTGGACCGGGAGGACCGGATGGCGGTGCTCACCGGCGACGACCGCCGCAGGGCCGACCCCGAGCCGGACCGGGACGTGGAAGCGCTCGTCTCCGTGAACGCGCTGCTGGGCACGGCTGCCGGCATCACCGTCTTCGTCTCCGTCTTCGTGGTCGCCTCGACGTTCTCCTTCGCGGTCGCCCAGCGCCGCCGCGAGTTCGGTCTGTTGCGCACGGCGGGCGCGACCCCCGGTCAGGTGCGGCGGACGGTGTACGCCGAGGCGGCCGTCATCGGTGTACTGGCGTCGGCGGTGGGCTGCCGGCTGGGTGTCCTCGGTGCGCCCCGGCTCGCATCCTGGATGACCGGTGCACAGATCGCGCCGCGCTGGTTCGTGATCGGCGACCAGGACTGGCCGCTGCACGCCGCGTTCTGGACCGGACTCGCCGTGGCACTGGCCGGTGCGGTTGCCGCCTCGCGCCGGGCCGGGCGGGTGGGGCCGGTCGAGGCGCTGCGTGAATCCGCCGTCGACAGCGGCTCGATGCCCCTGAGCCGGGTGCTCCTGGGCGGCGCCGTCCTGCTGACCGGGGCCGTGCTGCTGGGTGTCGCCCTCGTCCAGGACCCCGGGAGCGTTCTCAAGCGTAAGACGTACGTCACGCAGCCGATGCTGCTCGTCGTCGGCTTCGCCCTGTTCGCACCCGTGCTCGTGCGACCGGTCACCCGCTTCCTCGCCTGGCTGCCCGCGCAACTGCGCGGCGCCACCGGCGTGCTGGCGAGGGAGAACGCCTCGGCCGGCCTGCGCCGGACGGCTGCGGTCGCCGCACCCGTGATCGTCACCGTGGCGCTGGCAGCCTCGCTGATGGGCACCACGGCGACCCTCGACGAGGCCAGGGCCACCGAGGCGCGCACCCAGGTGACCGCGGACTTCGTGGTCACGGCGGCCACCGAGGGCGTCGCGCTCCCGCCGCGGTTCGTCGAACGGGCCCGCCGCATCCCGGGTGCCGTCGTCAGCGCCTCGCGGTCCACCTCCGTGACCGTGCTGGAGGAGGGCACGGCACTCGTCACCTCCGAGGCACGGGCCGTGGACCCGGCCGACGCGGCGGCTGTGTCGGCGCTGCCCGTGGTGGCGGGGAGCCTCGCCGGCCTCGACGACGGCTCCGTCGTCGTCAACGAGGAGTGGACGACCACGACGGTCGGCGAGCGCGTCGGCGTCTGGCTGGCCGACGGCCGCAAGGTCACCCTGCGGGTGGCGGCCGTGCTGAGCACGGGCACCGGGAACAACGGTGTCTATCTGACCCCGCGCAACGCCGGGGGCGCCGTGGTCGACCGGATCGACGTCAAGGTCGTCGGCGCCGGTGGACGCCGGGCCGTCGCGGCACAGTTGGCGGCGGCGGGCCGGGCGACGGGCACCG
Source organism: Streptomyces sp. NPDC005761 (assembly GCF_040630635.1). Lineage (NCBI taxonomy): Bacteria > Bacillati > Actinomycetota > Actinomycetes > Kitasatosporales > Streptomycetaceae > Streptomyces > Streptomyces sp. NPDC005761. The sequence continues at coordinate 154,984 of NZ_JBEXXX010000008.1, forward strand.
AGGTCGGGACGAGGGCCGGGTGGCTGGCGGAGAACCAGCGGCGGACCGGTGGGAACACCCGTCTCGGACTGCTGATGATCCTTCTCATCGCCCTGGTGTACACGGGCATCGCGCTGGCCAACACGCAGGTGATGGCCACCTCGGACCGGGTGCGTGACCTGGCGGTGCTCCGGCTCGCCGGGGCGACGAAGGCGCAGGTGCTGCGGCTGGTGGGGGCGGAGGCGCTGGTCGTGGTGGCCGTGGGCACGGTGCTCGGTGGGACGGTGGCCGCGCTGAACCTGCTCGGCGTACGGACCGCGCTGGGACTGCTCGATGTCCACTCCGCCGTTGTCGTCCCGTGGGAAGCCATCGGTTCGGTCGTCGCGGTGAGCTCGCTGGTGGCCGTGGTCTTCGCCGTGCTGCCCGCCTCGCTCGCGCTGCGCACCCGGCCGACCGAACTCGCGGGTACGCGGGAGTAGTCCGGGAGCCCGGGCGGGCGCCGGCTCAGCGGGAGAGTGCGGTGACCAGGGCCACCGCCTCGCCGATGAGGCCCCGCTCGGCCGGGCTCATCGTCGGATTGGCGGCGCGGCGGGCCGCCACGTCGGCGAGTTGCCGGTCCGGGATGCCGCCCTCCGCCATGAGGCGCGGCATCAGGGCGGTCAGCAGCTCGCGTCCGCCGTCCGCCGCCGGGCCGGCCGGATCGACCGCCACCTGGGCCAGGATCAGTGCCGACATGGCCCGGTCCAGGGCCGGCGGGCCCTCTTCGGTGTTGCTCCAGTCGATCACCACGGGCCCGTCGGCCGTCAGCATCACGTTGTCCGGATGCAGATCGAGGTGCAGGATCCGGTCCTCGGGATCCGGCGAGAGCCGGGCCGGGACGGTGTGCAGCTCGGCGAGCAGCCGGGCGAGTACGGCGGAGCCCTCCACGCTGTCGATGTCGCCGCTGAGCAGGGATTCCAGCATCGTCGGCCCGGTCAGGCGCTGGAGGACCAGATCGCCGGGGCCGGCCGACGGGGGCTGCGGGCCGATCCGGGGGACCGGGTAGCCCGAGGCCGAGAGGTAGGACATGACGGGTAGTTCGCGGGTGGCGTCCAGTCCGTCGCGGTAGCGCCGCAGGACCCACTGCTCGTCCAGTTCGTATACGTCGGCGGAGCGCCCGCTGCCCAGCATCTGGCCTATTCGCATGAGAGGAACCTACTCGCGCGGACCGTTCGCGGGGAGGCCGATCGGGCGTGTTGCACCGCGTCGCCGCCGGTCAGGAGAGCCCCACGACGGGATGCCATGGGGCGGACGGGAGCTCCTGGAGCTGACGGGTACGCGGCTACGTTGACGGCAGTTCCCCCGAAGCCAAGGAGAGTCCTTGGAGAGATCCATGCTCCGCAGACGTGCACCGGCTGTGTGCACCGCCGCCGTGGGCGTGCCGGCGCCGGCCGGACTGACCGGCAGCGCGTCCGCCGGCCCCTCCCCCCACCTGTCGCCCGCCGGGGCGGGCCGGTTCCCGCCCGGCCCGCCGAAGGCCATGCGGCGCGATCTCGGACTCAGCGCCGACCGGGCGACGCAACGCATCGGCAACGAGTTCCGCGCGGTCGCCGTGGCCGCCGCCCTGCGGCGCTCACTCGGCGCCGGTTTCGCCGGCGCCCGGCTGAGCGGCGACGCGGCGGAACTGACGGTCGCCACGACCGATGCCGCGGACACCGACACGATCACCGGGCCGGCGCCCGGGCCGTGGTCGTCGACCACAGCCTGGCCGAACTCACCGCCGGCGAGGCCGCGCTCGACCGGGTTGCACTGCGCAGGGCTCCGAAGGACGTACCTGCCCGGTACGTCGGCGTACGCACCGACCGGCTCGTCGTCCAGACCGGCCGAAGCTCCGCCGCCGACGCCTTCCTCGCTAAGGCCGGTACCCCGCGCGGGCCGGTGACGGCCATTCGAAGATCGGGACACCGGGCGCAGCCCGGTCACTTCGCGTCCGAGTAGCGTTCCACCACCGCCGTGGTGAACGGGAAGCGCACGGGCGTGTCACCGAAGGCGGTCCGTCCGGCCAGTTCGCCGGCTGCCCGGATCGCCTCCACGACGGTCGCTGACTCCTCCTGGGGGCAGTGCACGATCACCTCGTCGTGCTGGAAGAAGACCAGCTCCGCCCGGAGACCGGCCGTCGCGATCGACTGCCGCAGCGCCGCCAGGAGCAGCAGCGCCCAGTCCGCCGCGCTGCCCTGCACCACGAAGTTGCGCGTGAAGCGACCCCGCGCGCGGGCGTTGGAGGAGGCGTATCCCGGAGTGAATGCGCCGTCCGCCCATTCCGAGCCGTCCGTCGACGGGTCGTCGCTCTCCTGCGGTATGCCGGCCTCCCCGTCGTCCCCGCTGCCCGCGGCGGGCGGGCTGGTCCGGCCCAGCCAGGTGCGTACGAGACGGCCCTCCTCGCCCGCCTTCGCCGCGTCGTCCACATAGGCGACCGCGTGGGGGAACCTTCGGCGCAGGGCGGCCAGATTCTTGAGGCCGTCCCCCGACGTCTGGCCGTAGACCGCGCCGAGCAGGGCGATCTTGGCGTGGTCGCGGTCGCCGTGGAACGCGCGGTCGGACAGCGCGGTGTAGAGGTCGCCGTCTTGGCCCGCCACCTCCATCAGCCCCCGGTCGCGGGAGATGGCGGCCAGCACCCGCGGTTCCATCTGGTCGGCGTCGGCGACGACGAGCCGCCACCCCGCGTCGGCCACCACCGCCCGCCGGATCACCTTGGGGATCTGCAGGGCCCCGCCGCCGTTGGTCGTCCAGCGGCCGCTGACCGTGCCGCCCGGCTGGTACTCGGGGCGGAAGCGGCCGTCGCGGACCCAGTCCTGGAGCCAGCTCCAGCCGTGGGCCGTCCAGATCCGGTACAGCTTCTTGTACTGGACGAGCGGCCGCACCGCCGGATGGTCCAGCTCCTCCAGCTCCCAGCGGCGGGTCGAACGCACCTTGATGCCCGCCTGCGCGAAGGCCTTCACCACATCGGCCGGCAGGTCGGGGCGGACCCGGCGACCGAACGCGGCGGACACCTCGTCCGCGAGCTCGGCCAGCTTCCGGGGCTCGCCGCCGCCGGCGTACCGCTCGCCGAGGAGTTCGTGCAGCACCTCGCGGTGGACGTCGGCCCGCCAGGGCAGACCCGAGCGGTTCATCTCGGCGGCGACCAGCATGCCGGCGGACTCGGCGGCCGTCAGCAGGCTCATCCGGCCCGGCCGGTCCGTGGCCTCGTGGCGGGCGAGCTGGTCCGCGTACACCTGGAGCAGGGCGTCGAAGGGCAGCTCCGTCCCCGACCGCGGTTCGAACAGGGAGGACTGGGAGCCGGGCACCGCGGTGCGCGGGGGCGGGTCGGGCGGCACCGGGCCGCGCAGCAGGCGGGCGTGGGCGGCCGCGGCGGAGCGGGGTTCGCCGAGTCGGCCCTCGTGCCCCAGCAGGAGGGACTCGGCGACCTCGATGTCGTAACAGCGCGCGACGGGGACCCCGGCGGCCAGCAGCCGGGGGTAGACCTCGGCCGTCGAACGCCATACCCAGCGGGTGACTCCGGGCCGGGAGCGGACGGCCTCCGCCAGGTCCGGTTCCGTCACGGCCGGAGCGGCGGGGCGGCCGGTGCGGTCCAGCGGGGCGAGGCGCGCGCCACCGCTCTCCGTGACGGCCACAGCCCAGCGTTCGGTCATGGATTCGAGTCTGGCACCCGGCACTGACAGCGAGGCGGAGCGCGCGGGAGGGGCGACGCTGAAAGGATGGATCCGGGCCCTGGAAGGGGGGCTTCCGGAGCAGGTCCCGGCCCGGATCCGTTGCGACGAGGAGGCAGACGACACGATGGAAGCGATCGTTTTCGAGGAGTTCGGCGGGCCCGAGGTGCTGCACCCGGCCCGGGTCGAGGACCCGCATCCCGGTCCCGGGCAGGTGCGGGTGAAGGTCCGGGCCGCGGCGGTCAACCCGATGGACTACAAGATCCGGCGCGGCTGGATGGAGGACGTGTTCCCGACCTCGCTCCCGGCGATTCCCGGCGTCGAGTTCGCCGGGGTGGTCGATGTGACGGGTGAGGGGGTCACCGATGTCGCGGTGGGCGACGAGGTGCTGGGCTGGAGCGCCACCGGTTCCTACGCCGAGTACGCCCTGGCCGACGCCGCTCTCGTCGCCCCCAAGCCACCGGAGCTGAGCTGGCCGGACGCGGCCGCCCTGACGATCGCGTCGAACACCGCCCAGCGCGTCCTGGACGAGCTCGCCGTGGAGGCGGGGGAGACCCTGCTGCTGCACGGGGCCGCCGGAGCCGTCGGATCGGCCGCGGTCCAGCTGGCGGCGGCCCGCGGCGCGACGGTGATCGGCACGGCGTCCCCGGGCAACCACGACTACCTGCGGGTGCTCGGTGCGACCCCGGTCGAGTACGGGGACGGGCTGGCCGGCCGGGTGCGCGAACTCGCTCCCCAGGGTGTGGACGCGGTCTTCGACGCGTCGGGCCGCGGAGCGCTGCCGGTCTCCGTCGAACTGCGTGGCGGTACCACCGACCGGATCGTCACCATCGCCGACCCGGAGGCGGCGAAGTACGGCGTGGCCTTCTCCGGCGGTGGCTCCCGGTCCGGCGAGCAGCTGGCCGTGCACGCGCGCCGCGCGGCCGACGGTGAGCTGCGCGTGCCCGTCGCCGAGACGTTCCCGCTCACCGAGGCGGCCAGGGCGCAGGAACTGAGCGAGGCGGGGCACGTGCGCGGGAAGGTCGTACTGCTGCCGTAGGGGAGGGGGCGGGGCTCGGTGCCAAGAGTTGTCCACAGGGTGTGGATGAATTCCACCGAGCTCGCCACGCCTACCCTGACCTCATGGAACCGGTGATCGACGAGGCATTCGCGGCAGCCCTGTACTCGGACGGCGACCGTGGCCTCGACACAGGCGCGTCCCTCCTCGCCGCCGACCCGGCGTCCGATGCGGAGCTGCTGCGCCGGGGCGAGGAGTTCGTCCGGCGCGCCTGGGACCGCGGCTGGCTGCCCGCCGACCTCGTCCGCGTCGTCCGCCGCGAACTGGACGAGCACGCCGCCGGCCTGGCCGCCGGGCTGATCGGCTCGGAGGTCCGCCGCTACGAGGTGCTGCCGCCCCGCTGGCAGGGCCAGCTGGACGAGCTGCCCGCCGCGCCGCCTGCGGGGCGGCCGGACCGCTTCTCGTACGCCTCCGCACTCCTCGGGCTCTACCGGCTGCTGCTCCGGCTGCCCGCGATCGAACCCGTCGGGCCGCCGCCCGGTGCCTTGCGCGACAGCCTTCACCTGCCGCCCCCGCACGACGAGCCGCGCATGCTGACCCGGATCCGCGCACTGCTGGCCAAGGCGGAGGCGACGGGCTTTCCGGACGAAGCGGAGGCGCTCACCACCAAGGCGCAGGAACTGATGGCCCGGCACAGCATCGACGAGGCCCTGCTGGCGGCGCGTACGCACAGCCACGGCGTGCCCGGTGCCTGCCGGATCGGGGTGGACGCCCCGTACGAGACGGCCAAGGCGATCCTGCTCGACGCCGTCGCCTCGGCGAACCGCTGCCGGGCCGTGTGGAACAGCGACCTCGGCTTCTCGACGGTGGTCGGCTTCGAGCCGGACCTGGAGGCGGTGGAACTGCTCCACACCTCGCTGCTGGTGCAGGGAACGGCGGCGATGACCCGGGCCGAAGCGGGCCAGCGGGCGGGCGGCCGCAAACGGACCAAGACCTTCCGGCAGTCCTTCCTGATGGCGTACGCCCAGCGGCTGGGCCGCCGACTGGCCGACGGCACCGCCCGCGCCACCGCGGAGGCCGACGCCGAGGGCGCGGCCCCCGGCGCGTCGTCCGCCGGGGCCGGCCTGCTGCCGGTGCTGGCCGCCCGGGACGTGGCGGTCACCGATACCGCCGAGAAGATGTTCCCGCAGACCACGACCACCCGGGTCCGCGGTGCCACGGACCTGGACGGCTGGACCCACGGGACGGCGGCGGCGGACCGGGCCCGGATGGGGAGGGGCAGGCCGGAGATCTCCGGCTGAGGGTGGCTCGCCCTTGGCGGCGGCTCTTGCGCGGGCGGTGCACCGGAATCGTCCCCTGGACGGAAACTGCTTCCTGTGCGGTCTGCCGGCCGGAATCGCCTTCCGCACGGACATGCTCCCAGCGCGGTCCGTGAGCCGGAAGTACGTCCCGCCCGGTCGCCGAACGGGAAAACGGAACTCGACAACTCGGGCATATCGACAAATCCGGTTAGGCTCTGGGCATGAGCTGGCTCCGGGCGCTGAGGGAGACCGCCCGCTCGGGGCTGACGATCGAGAGGAAGCGTCTCGAACCGCTGATCGCCATCCGTGGCGCGGCGGGTCTCGCCCTGGTCATCGGGGTGAGCCTCGCCCTCTTCGGGCCGGTCGTCGCCGCCAGCTCCGCGTTCGGTGCCTACCAGGCGGCGATCGCCACGTTCCAGCGCAGCTGGCGCCCGCGGCCGGTGCTCGCTCTCGTCTCCGGCTTCAGCCTCGGCATGTCGACGTTCCTCGGCTATGTCACCGGCCCCCATCTCCTGCTCTTCCTGGCCCTGCTGGTGCTCTGGACCTTCGTTGCCGGGCTGGCCTGGGCGTCGGGGCCGACGGCCGGCATCATCGCCGCGTCCAACGTCGCCATCATGCTGGTGACGGTCACATTGCCGACCTCCGTCGCCGAAGCGGCCCTGCACGCCCTGATGATCACCTTCGGCGGAGTGGTCCAGGCGGTGCTCATCGTGCTGTTCCCGGTCCGCAGATGGGGCGCCCAGCGCGACGCCCTGGCCGACGCCCTGGCCGCCGAGGCCGACTACGCCCGCAGGCTGCGCCACGATCCGGTCGCGCACTTCGACCCGGCCCCTCTGATGGAGGCCCGCCGTGCCGCCGCCGTCACCCCCCGCCAGGCCCGCCGCCGCCCCGCCGAGCTGCACGGTTCGCGCGGCGCCGCCGAGCGGATCCGGCCGGTCCTCGCCTCGCTCGCGGACCCGGCGATGGGTGTGCCGTCCGAGGGCCCGGAACGCGACCGGGTCCGCGAGCTCCTCGCCGCCGCCGCGTCCTTGCTCGACGCGGCCGCGCGGGCCATCCGCCACGGCGACCCGGTACGCCTCCCCGCTCCCGCGGTCGCCGCACTGAAGACCCCCGACACCGGCGCGCTGCTCACCGGCCCCCCGCTCCGCGCCGCCGACCGGCTGGCCGCCCTGCTGTCCGACGTCATCGAGGCGGCCGAGGGCGACGGCACGAAGGAGGAGCGGGCCGGGGCCGCGGAGGCCGCCGACGCCATCGAGGCCGGGCGGGGCGGCCGGGTGCCCGCCGAGCACCATCAACGGCCCACGCTGCTGCGGCTGGTCCCGGTCGTGATCGCGTCGATGCGCCGCGAGCTGCACCAAGGCTCCCCGATCCTCCGGCACGCGATCCGGATCTCCGTCGTCGCAGCGACCGGCTACCTGCTGGGCCTGGCGCTGCCGTACGGCCACGGCTACTGGGTGCCGATGGCGGCCGTCATGGTGATGCGGCCGGAGTTCTCCCGGACGTACGAACGGTCCGTGGCGCGTTTCGGCGGCACCGTCGTCGGTGTCTTCGTCGCCAGCGCGATCGTCCAGGCGGCCCACCCCCGCGCCGGGCTGTCCGCCGTGCTCGCCGTGGCCTGTGCCCTGCTGATGTACCTGCTGATGCGCACCGGCTACGCCGTCGGCCAGGCCTGTGTCGCCGCGTATGTGGTCTTCCTGCTCGGCATGGCCGGCGACGACCTCTCGCAGACCGTGCTCGAACGGGTCCTGCTGACCCTGCTCGGCGGCCTCCTGGCCATGATCTCGTACGCCGTCTACCCGGCCTGGGAGACCCCGCGGCTGCGCGGTCGGCTCGGCGACTGGCTGAAGGAGGACGGCCGTTACGCCGCCTCGGTCGTCGATCAGTACGCGGATCCGGCCGATCGCGGCCACGACGACGTCCGCGAGGCGCTGCTCGCCACCCGGAACGCCCGCGTCGCCTGGCAGGAGGCGGTGGCAACTGCCCAACACGAACCGGTGCGTCACCGCGGTCTCTCGCACGCCGCCGCCGACGACACCCAGCACGCGCTCGTCCAGCTCGGCCGGGTCGCGATGCTGATGGAGGCGCACCTCCCGGAGGGCGGAGCCGCCCCCGTACCGGCGGCCGCTCCGCTCGCCGATGCGCTGCGGCGGGCCACCGAACGGGGCGCGAAGGCGGTGCGGGAGCGGCGCGTACCGGACTGGACGCCGGTGCGGGAGGCGCTGGAGAAGTGGGACGAGGAGGAGCGGACGAGTGAGGGAGGGGCGGACCCGGTCGTACGGAACGGGGCAGACCTCCTGCTCGAGGCCCTGGAGGAGTTCTCCGCGGGCCTGGACAGCGGTTCGGGCTCCAGGGCCCACGCGGCCGACGACGACTGAGGCGCCGTCAGTCCTGCGGCAGGCGCGGGCGGTTCACGGGGTCGGCAGGTCGGGCAGCCCCTCCAGGGAATCGGCGTCGGTCTTGGCCAGCGTGTCCTTGGTGCCGCCGTCCCACGAGACGACGACGGTCTTGCCGTCGTTGGACTCGATGGCCCCCATCGTCCGGTCGGTGTTGCCGTCGGCGCACGTCAGCGCCAGCATCGGCTTGCCCATGTCCTTGGCGGTGCCCGAGCAGACATGGGAGTCGGCGACGACCACGGCCTTCCCGGATGCGACGGAGAGCACCACGGCCTTGCCGTCGGTCTGCCCGGCCCACGCGCCCTCCAGCGCCTTGAGGCCGCCGGTGGTGTCGTCCGCTCCGGATCCGGAGTCGCTGCTGCCGCCGCCGGTGGGTGCCGGGGTGGTGGCGGAGCCGGAACTTTTGTCCGTGCCGCCCTTGTCGCTGTCGCTGCTGCATCCGGTGAGGGCGAGGGCGGCCAGGAGCCCGGCGGCGAGGACCGCGCCGGTACGTACGCGTTTGTGCATGGTGAATTCCCCCTGGGAGACGAATGGCCGTCCAAGCTACCAGCCGGTTGCGATCGGGGCGGAACGGTCAACTTCCGGAATCGGGAGCGGAACAGGTGGCTCACTCGTCTTTCTCCCGAAGGGAGCTGTAACCGAGGGAACACCCCGCGTGCACGTGCATCTGCGCATGCATCCGCTCATGCACCAGGAATTGAACACAGCTATGATCCGAGACAGTTGACACTTGCACTTTGCAACTCGGGGAGCGTTCTGTGCACCACGTGTACAACGGCATGGCGGCCACAGAGCTCCGCGGAGTCGTCTGGCAGAAGAGCAGGCACAGCAACTCGCAGGGATCCTGCGTGGAGTTCGCGAAGCTGCCCGGCGGCGATGTGGCGATGCGCAATTCGCGCTACCCCGAGGGGCCGGCGCTCGTCTACACGCCGGCGGAGATAGAGGCCCTGCTGCTCGGTGTGAAGGACGGCGAGTTCGACCACCTCGTGGCGGAGGCCTGAGAGTCTTCTGCCGGAACGTCATACGGATGCGGCGCGGGCCGCATCCGCCCGTGCGCCGCACCTGGCCCCGGGTGTCACGCCGGGTCGGACAGCCGGAAGAGGGCCCAGACGACCTTTCCGCGCGGCGCGGCTGCGACGAGGGTGCTCTCCGTCGTCAGCACGGGTGAGGGGTGCCAGCCCCAGCAGTCGCTGAACGAGTCCACCAGGAAGAGCCCGCGGCCCGACTCCGCGGAGTCCTCGGCCTCGGACGCGACGGGGCTCGCCTGGCTGGGGTCGCGCACCGCGCACACCAGGCGCGAGGTCCAGCGCATCAGGTGCAGACGGACCGGCGGGTCCTGCGGCTCGCGCGGGGCGTCGGTGGGCAGGGCGTGCCGCAGGGCGTTGGTGACCAGTTCGGACACGACGAGCGCGACGTCGTCGAAGCGCTCGCTCAGACCCCAGCCGCTCAGGGTCGCCCGGGTGAACTTCCTCGCCCCGCCGACAGCTTCGTAGCGGGCGGGAAGGGCGCAGGTGGCTGATCCGGAGACGGCGGAGGGATCGATGGGGGGGAGCCCCTGCCGTAACGGCTCGAGCATCGTCGATCCATTCGTCCCCATGCGAGGCACTCCCGAGAATCGCGGCTGTATCGGTACTGCGGGTACGCGGGTACAGCGGCACAACACGAACGAGCACGCAGGTGCGCGACGCCCATGGTTCCGAATGCGCAGAGCAGATGCAAGGGCAGATGCACGTGCACGCGCCTGACCTGTCCGATACCGTGCCGGTTCTTGCTCATTTCTTCCCGGGTGGAGTTTCGGCACCTTCGGGAAGTCTTCCCATTTCCGTAATCGAATGAGTACGGGCTGAAGCGTTTTGATGGCAGAATCCGGCTCTTGGGGTTCGGGGGGCCCCGGTGCCCAGGAAGCGATGGGGAGGGCTGGACCGGTGGCTGCAGGCGAGTCGAGTGGATCCGTGGTGCGGCGCATCCTGCTGGGCTCGCAGCTCAGGCGGCTGCGGGACTCACGTGGCATCACGCGCGAGGCGGCCGGTTACTCCATCCGGGCATCCGAATCGAAGATCAGCCGCATGGAGTTGGGACGGGTGAGCTTCAAGGCCAGGGACGTCGAGGACCTGCTCACGCTCTACGGGGTCACGGACGAGGCGGAGCGCGACTCCCTGCTCGGTCTGGCGCGTGAGGCCAATGTGGCGGGCTGGTGGCACAGTTACGGGGACGTGCTGCCTGGCTGGTTCCAGACGTACATCGGGCTGGAAGGTGCGGCCTCGCTCATCCGGATCTACGAAGTCCAGTTCGTCCACGGCCTGTTGCAGACCGAGGACTATGCGCACGCGGTCGTCTCGCGGGGCATGCGCGGTGCCCCCGCCGCCGAGATCGACCGCCGGGTCGCGCTGCGGCTGGCGCGCCAGAAGACCCTGGTCTCCGAGCGGGCTCCCCGTTTCCACGCCGTACTGGACGAGGCGGCACTGCGCCGCCCCTACGGCGGGCGGGAAGTCATGCGCACCCAATTGCGGCATCTGATCGAAATGTCGGAGCAGCCGAACATTACGCTCCAGGTGATGCCCTTCAGTTTTGGCGGGCACGCGGGTGAGAGCGGCGCTTTCACGATGCTGCGTTTCCCGGAATCCGATCTGTCGGACATTGTCTATCTGGAGCAGCTGACAAGTGCGCTCTATCTGGACAAGGCGGAAGAAGTCGCCCATTACGAAAAGGCGATGGCGCGGCTTCACGAGGACAGTCCGGGGCCGGAGGAGAGCCGGGATCTACTTCGCGGTCTTCTCCAACTCTCCTGAAATGTAAGTACCATGACGTACCAACAGGAGTCTGCACCTGCAGTAAGGGATCGCATGTCCTTCTTCCACGAGCTGGCCGCCCAGTACATCGACGGTGAATGGCGCAGCGGCACCGGCTCGTGGGACATCATCGATTTCAACCCCTACAACGGGGAAAAGCTCGCCGCCATCACCGTTGCCACCGCCGACGAGGTCGACCGCGCCTACCGGGCCGCCGAGCGCGCCCAGCGGGACTGGGCGGCAACAAGTCCGTACGAGCGCCGGGACGTTCTGCAGCGGGCCGTGCGGATCACCGAGGAACTGGCCGACGACATCGTCGAGGCGGTCATCGACGAACTGGGCGGCACCCGGGCGAAGGCGCTGTACGAGCTGAGCGCCGCCCAGGACTTCCTGCGCGAGGCGGCTCATCAGGCGCTGCATCCCGTGGGGCGGATCCTGCCCTCGCCGGTGGACGGCAAGGAGAATCGCCTCTACCGGCTGCCGGTCGGCGTCATCGGGGTCATCAGCCCCTTCAACTTCCCGTTCCTGGTGACGATGAAGTCCGTCGCGCCGGCTCTGGCGCTCGGCAACGCGGTCGTCGTCAAGCCCAACCAGAACGCGCCGGTCACGGGCGGCGGCCTGATCGCCCGGATCTTCGAGAGGGCCGGGCTGCCGGCCGGGCTGCTCAACGTCGTCGTCACCGACATAGCCGAGATAGGCGACGCGTTCATCGAGCACCCCGTTCCCAAGGTGATCTCCTTCGCCGGGTCGGACCGGGTGGGCCGCCATGTCGCCGCGACGGCGGGCGCGCTCTTCAAGCGGACCATTCTCGAACTCAGCGGCAACAGCGCCCTGGTGGTGCTCGACGACGCGGACATCGACTACGCGGTCGACTCCGCCGTCTTCAGCCGTTTCGTCTACCAGGGCCAGGTCTGCATGGCCGCCAACCGGATACTGGTGGACCGCGCCGTCGCCCCCGAGTTCACCGAGAAGTTCGTCGCCCGGGTGGCCGCGCTCAGGACCGGCGACCCACGCGACCCGCAGACGCAGATCGGCCCGGTCATCGACACCTTCCAGGCCGACGCGCTGACCGCCCTGGTCGACCAGGCGCTCGCGGACGGAGCCACGGCACTCGTCCGTGGGCGCACCCGCGGCAACCTCGTCGAGCCCACCGTACTGACCGGCCTCCCGGCCGGATCCCCGCTGCTCTCCCAGGAGATCTTCGGCCCGGTGGCGCTGCTGATCGAGTTCGACGGCGAGGAGGAGGCCGTACGGATCGCCGACGACAGCCCCTACGGGCTCAGCGGCGCCGTGCACACCGCAGACGCTGAGCGCGGGGTGCGCTTCGCCCAGCGCATCGACAGCGGCATGTTCCACGTCAACGACGCCACCGTCCAGGATGATCCGCTGGTCGCCTTCGGCGGCGAGAAGAACTCCGGGAACGGCCGGCTGAACGGCGAGGCGACGGTGGAGGCCTTCACCACCCAGAAGTGGATATCGATCCAGCACGGCCGGAGCATCTTTCCGCTCTGACCCGCCCCGACTGCCGACGCCGCTGCCCGCTCGGGCCCCGTCACCCCGCCGACCGGAGTGCCTGCCCGCTCCGACCTGCGCACCGCTACTCTCGTCAAAGTTGAGTAGAGAGGTGGGTGGGCATGTCGGCGATCCGGTTGCTGGTCCTGTGTGCCGTGCGGCAGCACGGCCGGGCGCACGGCTATCAGATCCGCAACGACCTGGAGTACTGGGGCGCGCACGAGTGGTCCAACGCCAAGCCGGGGTCGATCTACCACGCACTGAAGCAGATGGCGAAGCAGGGCGTCCTGCTCGCCCACGAGGTCGCGCCGAGCACGGTGGGCGGCCCGCCTCGCACCGAGTACGAGATCACCGAGCAGGGCAACGAGGAGTACTTCACGCTGCTGCGCGCGGCGCTCACCTCGTACGACCAGAAGCTGGACGTGCTGTCGGCCGGGCTGGGCGGGATCGTCGATCTGGAACGGGCCGAGGCGGTGGCTCTGCTCAAGGAGCGGGTGGAGGGCCTCACCCGGTGGCGTACCTCGGTCACCGAGTACTACACGCCCGAGGCGGGCCCCGAGTCGATCGGTCACATCGGCGAGATCATGAACATGTGGGTGCACTCCGCGGACTCCGGTGCGCAGTGGACGCGCGGGCTGATCGAGCGCATCGAGGGTGGGGCGTACACCTTCGCGGGTGAGGGCGAGCCGTTCGTCGGCGTACTGGCCGAGGGCGAGACGAATCCGTACGCGACCGGGACCGCCGACCCGGAGGACCTTCACTAATCAAGTTTGACGAATGCGGAGAGCACCACTATCTTTCCCCTGCTAGTCAAGTTTGACTAATGGGGGGTGTGGCGATGCCGAACGACGCGATCGTCGTCGAAGGAGTGCACAAGCGATACGGCGCGAAGCACGCGCTGGACGGCCTCGACCTCTCGGTCGCCCGCTCCACCGTGCATGCGGTGCTCGGCCCCAACGGGGCGGGGAAGACCACGGCGGTCCGCATTCTGTCCACGTTGCTGCGGTACGACGAGGGCCGCGTCGAGGTGGCGGGGTACGACGTCCGGCAGCGGCCGGGTGAGGTCCGGCGCAGGATCGGGCTGCTCGGCCAGCACGCGGCGGTGGACGAGCAGCTCGGCGGGCGGCAGAACCTGGAGATGTTCGGGCGGCTGTACCACCTGGGCGCACGCCGGGCGGGGACCCGGGCGGACGAGCTGCTGGACCGCTTCGGCCTCGCGGACACCGGCCGCAAGCCGGTCGGGGAGTACAGCGGCGGCATGCGGCGACGCCTCGATCTGGCCGCGTCGCTGATCACGGATCCCGAGGTGCTCTTCCTCGACGAGCCGACGACCGGTCTCGACCCGCGTGGCCGGGCCGAGGTGTGGGCGGCGGTGCGGGCCCTGGTGGGCGGCGGCACGACCGTGCTGCTGACCACCCAGTACCTGGAGGAGGCCGACCAGCTCGCCGACCGGATCTCGCTGATCGACGGCGGGCGGGTCGCCGCCGAGGGCACGGCCGACGAGCTGAAGGCGCGGGTGGGCGGCGACCGGATCGATGTCGTCGTCCGCGACGGAGCGCAACTGGACCGGGCGGCCGCGCTGCTGGCGGGCGGGGCGGTGACGGACCCCGACCGGCGGCTGGTCGGCGCGCCGGCGCGGGACCGGGTGGCGACGCTCTCACGGACCGTACGGGTTCTGGAGGAGGCGGGTATCGAGGCGGAGGACATCGCGGTGCGCCGTCCGACGCTGGACGAGGTGTTCCTGTCCCTGACGGGGAGCAGGCAGGACGACGTGGAGGTGGCGGTATGAGTACGGCGGGCTGGGCGGTAGCCGATTCCTGGACCATGACCCGGCGCGAACTGGCGCACTGGGCACGGCAGCCGGTGCAGGTCGTCGTGGGGCTGGTCTTCCCCGTGATGCTTCTGCTGATGTTCAACTACCTGGTCGGCGGCGGCCGGGAGGTGGACGGTGACCCCGCCGAGTACCTGGTGCCTGGCATGCTCGCGCTCACCATGGCCTTCGGCCTCGAGTCGACCATGCTCGCGGTCACCCAGGACCTCGACAAGGGGGTCGTCGACCGGTTCCGCTCGATGCCGATGGCATCCGGAGCGGTGCTGGTCGGGCGGGCCGTGGCGGACATGCTCCAGTCGGTGGCCGCGCTCGCCGTCCTGACCGGTGTCGGGTACGCGGTCGGCTGGCGCTGGCATCACGGGCCGCTCGCGGCGCTGGGCGCCCTGGGGCTGCTCCTGCTGCTGCGTTTCGCGATGCTGTGGCTCGGCATCCTGCTGGCGCTCGTGGCGGGGCGGCCGGAGATGGTGCAGGCGGTGCAGATCCTGGTCTGGCCGATCGGCTTCCTCTCCAACGTCCTCGCGGCGCCGGAGTCGATGCCGGGGTGGCTGGGCGCGGTCGTCGAGTGGAACCCGATGTCGGCGACCGCCACAGCGGTGCGCGAACTGTTCGGCAACCCGGGCGGCGGGGGGAGTTCCTGGGCGGCCGGTCATGCCGGACTGCTGGCGGTCGTCTGGCCGCTGGTGCTGCTGGCGGTGTTCTTCCCGCTGGCGGTGCGGCGGTTCGGGCGGCTGAGCCGCTGACGGAGCGCGCCGCTCCGGCCCCCGTCCGGCGTTCTCGGACGGGGGCCGGGGTGGTGCGCTCAGTGGTGGAAGGACGTCGCCGGGCCGTGCACGGCGCTCAACGGGTGGTCCTGGCTCCGCAGCTCGGGCAGCAGCAGCCGCAGGTCCTCCAGCAGCAGGTCCGCCAGGTCGGACGAGAAGCCGTTGCGGCACACGACCCGGAGCACGGAGAGGTCCTCGCGGTTGGCCGGGAAGGTGTACGCGGGCACCAGCCAGCCGCGCTCACGCAGCCGGCGCGACACGTCGAAGACGTCGTACGCCGTCACCTCCGGCCTGGTCGTCACCGCGAAGACGGGCAGCTGGTCGCCCCGGGTGAGCAGCCGGAAGTCGCCGAGCTCCTCGAACTTCTCCGCCAGCCCCGTCGCCACGTCACGGGATGCCTGCTGTACGGCCTGGTAGCCCTTACGGCCCAGCCTCAGGAAGGTGTAGTACTGCGCCACGACCTGCGCGCCGGGCCGGGAGAAGTTCAGCGCGAAGGTGGGCATGTCGCCGCCCAGGTAGTTGACCCGGAAGACGAGTTCCTCGGGCAGTTCGGCGGGCGAGCGCCACAGGGCCCAGCCGACGCCCGGGTAGACGAGGCCGTACTTGTGCCCGGACGTGTTGATCGAGGAGACCCGGGGGAGGCGGAAGTCCCACACCAGGTCCTCGTCCAGGAACGGTGCCACCATCGCGCCCGACGCGCCGTCGACGTGGACGGGGATGTCGAGGCCGGTGCGCTCCTGGAGGGCGTCGAGGGCGGCGCAGAGTTCGGCGATGGGCTCGTAGCTGCCGTCGAAGGTGGAGCCGAGGATGCCGACGACACCGATGGTGTTCTCGTCGCAGAGGTCGGCGGCGGCCTGCGGGTCGAGATGGAAGCGGTCGCCGTCCATCGGGACGAGGCGCGGCTCGACCTCCCAGAACGTGCAGAACTTGTCCCAGCAGACCTGCACGTTGATGCCCATGACCAGGTTGGGACGCGCGGTCGAGGGGTACCGGTCGGCGTTCTTGGCCGCCCAGCGCCGTTTGAGCGCCATGGCGGCCAGCATGCAGGCCTCGCTGGAGCCGGTCGTCGAGCAGCCGACCGCCGTGGTGGGGTCGGGGGCGTTCCAGAGGTCGGCGAGCATCGCCACGCAGCGCCGTTCCAGTTCGGCGGTGCGCGGATACTCATCCTTGTCGATCATGTTCTTGTCGCGGCACTCGCTCATCAGCACCCCGGCCTGGGGTTCCATCCACGTGGTGACGAAGGTGGCGAGGTTGAGCCGCGAATTGCCGTCGAGCATCAGCTCGTCATGGACCAGGCCGTAGGCGGTGGCAGGCGGCAGGGGCCCGTCCGGCAGCTTGTGCAGAGGCGGTGCCGACTCCATCCCGGCAGTCGGGTCGGCCTCCCCGAAGAACGGGTTGAGCGCGAGCCGGCGTCGTGGGTCGGACGGTTCGGTGCTGTGTGCGGAGCCCTCGTGCAGCGGCATCGCAGGCCTGCCCTTCTCAGCTGCCGCCGATATGGCGGAATGAATCCGGCTATACGGACAATCTCTGACGATACGGATAGCTCGGCCGTCCGGCGCGTCGGACGGCCGCCTCAGTGCAGCGGCGTACCGTCCGCGCGCAGTTGCATCAGCGGACGCCCGGTCACCAGCAGCCAGGCCGGCAGCGTGGCGACGCACAGCAGGGGGAGCAGGGACATGTCGGCGGCCAGTACCGCGGCCGTGAACAGGCTGAGCCAGCCCTGACGGGTGATGGCGAGCAGGATGCCGAGCACCCCGCACGTCACCGCGAGGGCCACCGGCACCCCGTCGACCAGGGCGTGGGCGCACAGACCGAGCGCGACACCGCAGAACACCGCCGGGAAGATCCGGCCGCCCCGGAAGCCGCAGGCGGCCGCGACCAGCAGGGCCGCGGTCTTCACCACCGCCATGCCCCCGAACTCCCCCGCAGACCAGCCGTCCGGATCGGCGGCGAGCACCTTCACCTCCTCCAGCCCCTTGAACAGGGTGAGGTGCCCGCCCAGCGCCCCCAGCAGGCCGAGCAGCAGCCCGCCCGCCGTCATGGCCAGGACCGGGTACCGCAGGGCCCGGAAGGCGCGGTGCGCGTACGGGAAGGCGTACACCGCCGCCAGCCCGAGCAGCGCGCCCGCCACGGCGATCACGACGGCGGACAGCAGGTCACCCCAGTGGGTCCCGGTGTAGTCGGGCAGCGACAGGTCGAAGCTGGGGTGGGCGGTCAGCGTCATGGTGAGCGCCCCGGCGGCGCCGGCCGCGAGCGGCCCGAAGAGGCGGTCCCACAGGGCGCCCGGGCCGGGCGTGGAGGCGAGCGACTCGGAGAGGACCAGTGCGGCGGCGACCGGGGTGCCGAAGAGTGCGCCGATGGTGCCGGCGGCGGCGAGCGCGAGCCACAGTTCGGCGGGGGCGCTCGGCGCGAACCGGCGGCCGGCCCAGCAGGCCAGTGCGATGTTGGCGGCGGTGATCGGATTCTCCGGGCCCAGGCTGACCCCGCCCGCCAGGGACAGGACCGTCACGAGCAGCAGCCCCGGCAGCACGGCCGGCGGCAGGGGCGGGTCGACCAGCCCCATGGTCGCCGGGTCGGGCCCGGCCCGGCCCGGCACGGTCCGGATGGCGAGCCCGGTCACCAGGCCGATCGCGGTGAGCATCACGATCATCCACAGCGAGGAGTACGGGCCGATCGACAGCGCGTCGGGCAGCGTCTTCCACAGGACGTCCTGCAGTTGCTCCGCGAGCAGGCTGACCCCGAGCAGGACGAGGGCCGAGGCCGCGCCGACGGCCAGTGCGGGCACGATGAGCAGCAGCAGCAGCCGGCGCGCGGGGGCCGGTGCGGCGGCGGGGGGACCGGCGGCGGATTCGATGGCCATCGGATCACCATAGCGACGCAAAATGCCTATAACCCATCAAATAGGTCAGTGCCTGGGGTATTTCGGACTTGCACCTCACGTCACGTCAGGGCCGAGGCTCGGACACGTACCGACCACACGGAAGGAGCGGGGAGTCATGGAGTACTCCGTGGGACAGGTCGCCGGATACGCCGGGGTCACGGTGCGCGCCCTGCACCACTACGACGGCGTAGGGCTGCTCTCGCCCGGCGGGCGCAGCCACGCGGGGCACCGGCGTTACAACGACGCCGACCTCGACCGGCTGCAGCAGATCCTGTTCTACCGGGAGCTCGGCTTCCCGCTCGACGAGATCGCCGCACTGCTCGACGACCCGGACGCGGACCCGCAGGAGCATCTGCGCCGCCAGCACGCGCTGCTGTCGCACCGGATCGCCGAACTGCAGCGGATGGCCACGGCCGTAGAGACAGCGATGGAGGCACGGAAGATGGGCATCAACCTCACGCCCGAGGAGAAGTTCGAGGTCTTCGGCGACAAGGACCCGGAGCACTACGCGGAGGAGGCCGAGCGCCGCTGGGGCGGCACCGACACCTACGCGGAGTCGCAGCGCCGGGCCGCCCGCTACACCAAGGAGGACTGGCAGCGGATGAAGGCCGAGGTCGCCTCCTGGGGTGAGCGCTACGGCGCGCTCATGGCGGACGGTGAGGCGGCCACCGGTGAGCGGGCCATGGATCTCGCCGAGGAGCACCGGCTGCACATCACCACCTGGTTCTACGAGTGCACGACGGAGATTCACCGGGGGCTCGGTGAGATGTATGTCGCCGATCCGCAGTTCAAGGCGTTCTACGAGTCGATGCGGCCGGGGCTGGCCGAGCACCTGCGTGACGCGATCGACGCCAACGCGCAGCGCCGGGGGTAGGGGCCGGGTCGCGGGGGCGGCGCCGGCGGTGCCGGCCCCCGCGACGGGCTCAGATTCTGCTGATCACCGCGGCGGTGCCGTACGCACAGACCTCCGTGCCCACGTCCGCCGCCTCGCTCACGTCGAAGCGCATCATCAGCACCGCGTTGGCGCCGCGGGACCTCGCCTGGTCCACCAGCCGTTCCATGGCCTGGTTGCGGGTCTCGACGAGCGTCTTGGTCAGCCCTTTGAGCTCCCCGCCGATCATCGACTTCAGCCCGGCGCCGATCTGGCTGCCGAGGTGGCGGGACCTGACCGTCAGACCGAACACCTCGCCGATGACCTGCGTCACCTGGTGGCCGGGTACGTCATTGGTGGTGACGACCAACACGTCGGACTGTGCCGTCTGACCGCCGCCGTAATCCTCAATGCCCATGGTGTGGCACCTCCTGGGACCGAGTTTTGCCCCGGTTCACCCCGTGTGCATCTCCACGGGGGCCAGTGGAACCGGGAGGGGGTCTGCGGCGTTGATAGCTTTGGGCGGCCACGCAGCCGCCATCGACCACATCCTGGAGCCCGGACCCTTGAATACGCTTGCGCTCGGACCGAGCTGGCTGGACCCGGACCACCTGATCGGGCAGTTCGGGCTGATCGGTGTGCTGGTCATCGTCTTCGCCGAGTCCGGGCTGCTGATCGGGTTCTTCCTGCCCGGCGACTCGCTCCTGTTCACCACGGGCCTGCTGGTGACGACGGACAAACTGGACACCCCGCTGTGGCTGGTCTGTGTCCTGGTCGCCCTGGCGGCGATCATCGGTGACCAGGTGGGCTATCTGTTCGGCCGCAAGGTCGGCCCCTCGCTCTTCAACCGCCCGGACTCCCGCCTCTTCAAGCAGGAGAACGTCGAGAAGGCCCACGAGTTCTTCGAGAAGTACGGACCGAAGTCGCTGATCCTGGCCCGCTTCGTGCCCATCGTGCGGACGTTCACGCCGATCATCGCCGGTGTCAGCCGGATGAACTACCGCTCGTTCATCACGTTCAACATCATCGGCGGCATCCTGTGGGGCGTCGGTGTGACGCTCCTCGGGGCGGGGCTGGGCCAGATCGAGTTCGTGCACAAGAACATCGAGGCGATGCTGGTCCTGATCGTGCTGATCTCGGTCGTGCCGATCGGCATCGAGTTCCTGCGTGCCCGCAGCAAGTCGAAGAAGGAAGCCGCGTCCGGCGAGGACGACAACCAGGACCCGGCCGCCGGTGGCAGCAGCACGGCCGCGGGCCGCCGTGGCGGCCGCCACGCCAAGCGCTGACACCCTCCCCGTCCGCAGGCCCCCGTCAGAAGCCGCGCGTCCGCTTGGCCGCGCGGCGGTTCGCCCCGCCGACCGCCCCCGGCACCCGCATGAACAGCCGGGAGATCTCGCTTCCCAGATTCACCCCGATCGCGATGGCCAGCGCCGTCGCCACCGCGGTCGACAGGGAGGCGAGCCCCCGGTCCAGCTCGTTCTGCGCGACGCCCAGCAGCCCGAAGTACGTGGCCGACCCGGGCAGCAGCGGGCCGATCGCGGCCGTGATGAACGGCAGCGACGAGGTGTACCGGTAGCGCGAGAACAGCTGCCCGAACAGCCCGACGAGACCGGCCGCCGCGGCGGTGGCCGCCACCGCGGAGAGACCGCCCGTCCGCGCCATCGCCCCGTAGATGACCCAGGCCACGCCGCCGTTGAGGGTCACCGCCAGCACCGTGGACCGTTCCTGCTGGAGCAGGATCGCGAAGGCCAGCGTCAGCACCATCGACGCCAGGATCTGCACCACCGGCCGGTCATGGGAGATGAGCCGCGCCTCCGGATCCAGCTCGGCACCCAGCTGGAGCCCTCCGTAGAGGGCCAGCAGCACCCCGGCGACGATCGCGATGAAGAAGTACATGACCTCCAGCAGTCGCGCCGACGCGGTGATGTAGTAGCCGGTCAGGCCGTCCTGCACACCCGCGACCAGTGCCCGCCCCGGCAGCAGCGCGAACAGCCCACCGGTGATCACCGCCGACGGCCGTACGTCCGACCAGTGGGTGAGCGTCAGGGCCACGCCCATCGCGGCGGGCGGCATCGCCGCCACGACGAACTGGTAGAACTCCGGCAGCCCGCGTCCGGCACAGAGCCAGGCCAGCCGGTCACCGAGCATCGCGCCGAGCGCGGCGATCAGGAACACCAGCGGCCCACCGCCGACCAGTACCGATGCCGCGCCCGCCAGCCCGCCGGCGGCCATGGTGAGCACCCAGCCGGGGTACGGATGCCGGTTGCGGCGGATCTCCGCGAGGCGCCGGTAGGCCTCCTCCAGCGAGATCTCCGCCTCTTCGGTGGTGATGTCGTCGATGAGCCGGAAGACCGCGGCCAGCCGGGTGTAGTCCGTGCCCCGGCGGCGTACGGTCCGGCTCGCCGTCACCGGGTCCTCGACCAGCGACGGCTGGTGCGAGATCGAGAGCAGCGTGAAGGTGACCGTCGGCTCGCAGCGGTCGAGCCCGTAGCTGCGGGTCACCGCGAACATGGCTGCCTCGACGTCCTCGGCCCCCTCACCGCCGGCGAGCAGCAGTTCCCCGATACGCAGGGTCAGGTCGAGCACGCGCGGCACCGCGGGGCCCGCGTCGTCGTGCCGCTGGACCGGTTCGGGCGCCGGGCGGTCGGCGACGGGCATCCGCAGCATCGTGCGCATCCGGTCCTGCCAAGGGGCCTCCTTGGTCAGCCGGATCATCGGAATGCCGTGCGCGGGCGTGAAGGTGGGCGGGGAGTTCCGGGCGTCGTAGGTGCTCGGCGGGGCGAAAGCGGAACCGATCGTGTCCGAGCCGGAAGCGGAACCCGTCCCCGGGCCGGCGGGCGGACCCTGTGGCTCGGGTGTCAGCCCCGACGGCAGGGAGAACTCCGACGTCGGATGGTCTTCGTCCGACGGGCCTGCGGACCTCCCGACCCCGGCGGGCTGGGAGAAGGCGCTGCGCGCCTCGTCGGACTGGGGCTTCTGGTCATCGGGACCGCCCGGTTCCGCCACCACTCGACCTCGCTACTCATCGGCTGCGCGTCTTCGGCTGCGCTCCTGCCCAGTATGGCCACGCTCATGGGCGCGCATGCGAACGGGCGGCGCACCCGTGAAGGTGTGCCGCCCGATGGCGTGCTCAGAACCGCAAGCGGAACGTCAGTGCGCGCCGCCCTGCGCCTCGAGGCGCTTGTACGAGTTCTCGATCTCGGCCTCGGCCTCGACGCGGCCGACCCAGTCGGCGCCCTCGACGGACTTGCCGGGCTCCAGGTCCTTGTAGACCTCGAAGAAGTGCTGGATCTCCAGGCGGTCGAACTCCGACACGTGGTGGATGTCGCGCAGGTGCTCCACCCGGGGGTCGGAGGCCGGCACGCACAGCAGCTTGTCGTCGCCGCCGGCTTCGTCCGTCATCCGGAACATGCCGATCGCGCGGCACTTGATGAGGCAGCCGGGGAAGGTCGGCTCCTCCAGGATGACCAGCGCGTCCAGCGGGTCGCCGTCCTCGCCGAGGGTGTTCTCGACGAAACCGTAGTCCGCCGGGTAGCTGGTCGAGGTGAAGAGTCGACGGTCCAGGCGGATCCGACCGGTCTCGTGGTCCACCTCGTACTTGTTCCGCGAACCCTTCGGGATCTCGATAACGACGTCGAACTCCACGGGTGGCTCCTCCATGATCAACACATACGACTGATGGTTAAGTGTCCCCCACGGAGTTGTGTGCTCGCGAAAGGGGCTGGTCAACGGTGGCCGATCCGGTGAAAAGACCGTCGATCAATCCGTTTTCCACGATGAGCAGGACGGCCCTCACGGACCGCCTGGGCATGCGCAGTGGACTGAGTAACCGGCAGTTCACGGCCGTCTCCGCCGTCCTGGGCCTGGCGCTCGCAGCCGGCGCCGCCTTCGCCGCCGGTCCCTGGGACTCGGGTCAGCGTAAGGCCGAGCAGGACTGGGCGGCTGCCCGGGCCCGTACAGGTGGCGCACATCACGAGCCCGCCGCCCCCTCCGGACCGGCCCCGGCGCCCAGCGCCCCGGCCGTCCTCGCGGCGCTCGGTACCGGCGCGGACAGGTCCGCGCCGGACGCCGCCGTCGCCCCGGACGGAGCAGCGGCCGGACTGCGCGCCGTGCTGGGCCCGCTGCTGAAGGACCCCGCACTCGGCACCCGGCGCAGCGCCGTCGTCATCGACACGGCCACCGGCAAGCGGCTCTACGGGCTGGGCGCCGACGTCCCCATGACGCCCGCGTCCACCGTCAAGATCGCCACCACGGTCGCGGCGCTGACCGCACTGGGCCCGGCCCACCGCATCCCCACGAGCGTCCGGGCCTCCGCCGATCTGCGTACCGTGACGCTGGTCGGCGGCGGCGACCCCACCCTCGACCGGGCGGCCCTGCGCTCCCTGGCCGCCGGCACGGCCCGCGCCCTCAAGGACGGCGGAGTCCGCTCGGTGCGGCTGCGGTACGACACCTCCGGCTACTCCGGGCCCGCACTCCACCCGATCGGCCCCAACGAGAACATCGCCCCCGTGAGCGCCCTGATGATCGACGAGGGACGGCTGGACGACACCTCCAGCGGCCCCGCACCGCGCAGCGACGACCCGGCCCGCGACGCCGCCGACGCCTTCGGCGAACTGCTGGACGAGGCCGGGATCGCCACCGGTGACGGCGCCGCCCCCGCCAGGGCGGCCGCGAAGTCCCGGCCCCTCGCCACACACCTGTCCGCCCCGCTCTCCGCCCTCGTCGAGCGCGCGCTGACCAACAGCGACAACGACATCGCCGAGGCACTCGCCCGCCAGACCGCGATCGCCGCGGGCGAAGCCGCCGACTTCAGCGGCGGCCGACGGGCCGTCGCCGGGCAGCTGAAGAAGCTGGGCCTGCCGCTGAAGGGCGTGGTCGTCGCCGACGGCAGCGGGCTCGACCGCAAGGACAAGGTCACCGCCGCCCTGCTCGCCGGACTTCTCGCCCGCGCGGCGGACCAGGAACACCCGGAGCTGCGGCCCGTCCTCACCGGCCTGCCGGTAGCGGGCTTCAGCGGCACACTCAGCGACCGCTACACCACGAAAACCGGCGGTACCGGGCTGATCCGCGCCAAGACCGGCACGCTCACCGGCGTCAACAGCCTCTCCGGCACGGTCGTCGACCCGCACGGCCGGCTGCTCGCGTTCGCCTTCCTCGCGTCAGGCACCACCGCCCCGTCCGAGGCCCAGTCCGCTCTCGACGCGCTCGCCACCGCACTGGCCGCCGGCCGGCGCTGAGCCGGTCAACACCTCACCGCATCAAGGGCAGAGCACGTACGGTTGACGCATGACGAGCATCGGTGGTGCCGGGATGGTCGACTGGAATCTCGCGGTCGCGACCGCGACCCGGCTAGTGCGGCCGGGTCCCGAGATCAGCCGCGAGGAGGCCCGCGAGGTCGTCGCGGAGCTGCGCAGGCATGCCAAGGCGGCGGAGGAACACGTCCGCTCCTTCACCCGGATGATCCCGGAAGGGACCGAACCGGAGGACACCCCGGTCCTGGTGGTGGACCGGGCGGGCTGGATCAGGGCGAACGTCGCGGGCTTCCGCGAACTGCTGCGCCCCCTCCTGGAGAAGATGGAGGAGCGGCGCGGCGGCGGTGCGGGCGGGGCCGTGCTCGGCGCGGTCGGCTCCAAGGTGACCGGCGTGGAAGTGGGGATGCTGCTGTCGTTCCTGGCCTCACGGGTCCTCGGCCAGTACGAGACGTTCGCTCCCGCCACCCGCGAGCTCCCGGCCTCGGCCGACGGGGGTGGCAGGCTCCTGCTCGTCGCCCCGAACATCGTCCACGTCGAGCGGGAGCTGGAGGTCGATCCGCACGACTTCCGTCTCTGGGTCGCCCTCCACGAGGAGACACACCGCACGCAGTTCACCGCGGTGCCCTGGCTCCGCGACCATCTGCAGGGCGAGATCCAGTCATTTCTCGACGAGACCGACGTCGACCCGATGACCGTGCTCGAACGGCTCCGCGAGGCCGCCCAGTCGCTGGCCGGCGGCCGGCCCGAGGGCGAGGAGGGCGAGGACGGCGGTCGCAGCCTCGTCGAGATCGTCCAGACACCCGCCCAGCGCGAGATCCTCGGCCGGCTCACCGCGGTGATGTCCCTGCTGGAGGGACACGCCGACTACGTGATGGACGGCGTCGGCCCCGAGGTGGTGTCCTCCGTCGGCGAGATCCGGGAGAAGTTCCAGCAGCGCAGGGCGCGTGGCGCGAGCCGCCTCGACCAGGCGCTGCGCAAGCTCCTCGGCCTCGACGCCAAGCTGCGTCAGTACCGCGACGGCGAACGGTTCGTACGCGCGGTGGTCGACGAGGTCGGCATGGACGGTTTCAACCGGGTCTGGACCTCGCCCAACACCCTCCCGACCAAGGCGGAGATCGCCAAACCCGAGGAGTGGATCGCGCGGGTGCACCGTAAGGCAGATTCATGATCACGGCCCGCGCAGAGGGCGGGGACCCGAGGGCAACGCGCCGGTAATCACCCATCCGAGGGACCGTAGGGGCATGGGAAGGCGTGCAATGCTCGATGAACGGCATTGCTCTGTCACCATCGACGCACTCTGAGTGACGGCACTTTTCTCCGTGCCGGCACTCGGAGGCACCTCTCCAGAACTTCACGAAGGGCACCGGACATGGGTCCCCATCCTGCGGTCGCGGCGATACGCCTGGCGGTCCGCCGCGTACTCCACGACGTACTCACCGAATTCGCCGAACAGACCGAACGCACCGGGCGCGCCCCGCAGCCCGAGCTCGCCGAGGCCGGGGTGGGCGGGCGGCGCCCCGCACTTCCCGAACGCACCGATACCCCCCTGGTGCTGGTGGCATGCTCCGGCGGCGCCGATTCCATGGCGCTCGCCTCCGCACTGGCCTTCGAGGCCCGGAAACTCGCCGTCCGGGCCGGCGGCATCACCGTCGACCACGGCCTCCAGAACGGCTCCGACATCCGCGCCACCGAGGTCGTCGGCCGCCTCACCGCCATGGATCTCGACCCGGTCGAGGCCGTCGCCGTGCGCGTCGGTCACGACGGCGGTCCGGAGGCCGCCGCCCGTGACGCCCGCTACGCGGCCCTGGACGCCGCCGCCGAACGACACGGCGCCGCTGCCGTCCTGCTCGGCCACACCCGTGACGACCAGGCGGAGACGGTGCTGCTGGGCCTCGCCCGCGGCTCCGGCATCCGCTCCCTCTCCGGCATGGCCGCAGCGTCCGGGCCGGCCGGCCGCTACCGCCGTCCCTTCCTCCAGCTCGACCGGCAGACCGCCCGCACGGCCTGCCTGGCCCAGTCCCTGCCCGTCTGGGACGACCCGCACAACATCGACCCCGCCTACACCCGTTCCCGGCTGCGCCACGAGGGCCTGCCCGCCCTGGAGAAGGCGCTGGGCAAAGGAGTCGTCGAGGCGCTGGCCCGTACGGCGCAGCTCTCCCGCGACGACGCCGACGCCCTGGACACCTGGGCCGCCGAGGCCGGACGTGATGTACGCGACGACGCGGGCCGGCTGGAGTGCGCCAAACTCCACGCCCTGCCGCCCGCCGTCCGCCGCCGCATCCTGCGCCGCGCGGCCATAGAGGCCGGCTCCCCGGCCGGTTCCCTCTTCGCCCGGCACATCGAGGAGGTCGACCGCCTCATCACCGGCTGGCGGGGCCAGCAGGCCATCAACCTCCCCGGCCGCGTCGAAGCCCTGCGCCAGGGTGGCAGACTGGTGATTCGGCAGAGCTGACGCACAAGCGGCTGACATGCAGGCGAGCGGCCGCGCAGGTCCGGGACACCATCCCGGACCGGGCAGGCAAAGAAAGAGACGCGGGTGAACGAGAAGGACATGGGCACCGACCTTCAGTCGGTGCTCCTCACCAAGGAAGAGATCGACGCGAAGCTCGTCGAGCTGGCCGCGAAGATCGACGCGGAGTACGCGGGCAAGGACCTGCTCCTCGTCGGAGTCCTCAAGGGCGCGGTGATGGTCATGGCGGACCTGGCGCGCGCGCTGTCCACCCCCGTCACCATGGACTGGATGGCAGTCTCCTCGTACGGCGCGGGCACCCAGTCCTCCGGTGTCGTCCGGATCCTCAAGGACCTCGACACCGACATCAAGGGCAAGCACGTCCTGATCGTCGAGGACATCATCGACTCGGGCCTGACGCTGTCCTGGCTGATGTCGAACCTGGGCTCGCGCGAGCCCGCATCGCTGGAGATCTGCACTCTGCTGCGCAAGCCGGACGCGGCGAAGGTCGCGCTCGACTGCAAGTGGGTCGGTTTCGACATCCCCAACGAGTTCGTCGTCGGCTACGGGCTCGACTACGCGGAGAAGTACCGCAACCTCCCCTTCGTCGGCACCCTCGCCCCGCACGTCTACGGCGGCTGACGACGGCAGGGGCGAAACCGCCCCGGCTGCGGGGAACCCTCACCGATTTCCCGCCGTTGAGCCTTCGAAGGCGGGTTTGACAGACGTCCCCGGCAGTCGTCGGTGACAATGCTGGGGTACCGTCCGAAGAACAGTCTTTACTCACAGCAGCATTTACCTACGGGCAGGAGGGACGGGGCGTCTTCGCTCCGTATGGATGGACGTGAAGCGATACTTCCGTGGGCCGGTCATGTGGATCGTGCTGGCCGTCCTCGCCGTGGTCGTGTTGATGAATGTCGTCGGCTCGGGTGGCGGCTACAAGACGGTGGACACCGGCAAGGTGATCCAGGCGATCAGTAAGAACCAGGTGGATGAGGCCAAGCTCACCACCGGTGACGATCACATCATCAAGATCGAACTGAAGAAGGACCAGAAGCTCTCGGGCGAGTCCGGCAGCAAGTTCCAGGCGAGCTACATCGGCAACCAGGGCGTACAGCTCGCCGACATGTTGCAGAAGAAGTTCGAGAGCGGTGACATCGAGAACGGTTACACCGTCTCGCCGTCGAAGCAGTCCCCGTTCGTCTCGATCCTCTTCTCGCTGCTGCCCTTCGTCCTCATCGTGGTCGTCTTCCTGTTTCTGATGAACCAGATGCAGGGTGGCGGCTCCAAGGTCATGCAGTTCGGCAAGTCCAAGGCCAAGCTGATCACCAAGGACACCCCCAAGACGACGTTCGCCGACGTGGCGGGCTCGGACGAGGCGGTCGAGGAACTCCACGAGATCAAGGAGTTCCTGCAGGAGCCGGCGAAGTTCCAGGCCGTCGGCGCCAAGATCCCCAAGGGTGTCCTGCTTTACGGGCCTCCCGGTACGGGCAAGACGCTGCTCGCACGCGCCGTCGCCGGCGAGGCGGGCGTCCCGTTCTACTCGATCTCCGGTTCCGACTTCGTCGAGATGTTCGTCGGTGTCGGTGCCTCCCGTGTCCGTGACCTCTTCGAGCAGGCCAAGGCGAATGCCCCGGCGATCGTCTTCGTCGACGAGATCGACGCTGTCGGCCGGCACCGCGGTGCCGGTATGGGCGGCGGCCACGACGAGCGCGAGCAGACGCTGAACCAGCTGCTCGTGGAGATGGACGGCTTTGACGTGAAGGGTGGCGTCATCCTGATCGCCGCCACGAACCGGCCCGACATCCTCGACCCGGCGCTGCTGCGCCCGGGCCGTTTCGACCGGCAGATCGCGGTCGACCGGCCGGACATGCTGGGCCGTCTGGAGATCCTCAAGGTCCACCAGAAGGGCAAGCCGGTCGCACCGGACGTCGATCTCGGCGCCGTTGCCCGTCGTACGCCCGGTTTCACCGGTGCCGACCTGTCGAACGTGCTGAACGAGGCGGCGCTCCTCACGGCGCGCGGCAATCTGAAGCTGATCGACAACAACATGCTCGACGAGGCCATCGACCGCGTCGTGGCGGGTCCGCAGAAGCGGACCCGGATCATGTCCGAGAAGGAGAAGAAGATCACCGCGTACCACGAGGGCGGACACGCCCTGGTCGCGGCGGCCTCACCTCAGGCGGACCCGGTCCACAAGATCACGATCCTCTCCCGCGGCCGCGCCCTCGGTTACACGATGGTGCTCCCGGAGGAGGACAAGTACTCCACGACGCGCAACGAGATGCTCGACCAGCTGGCTTACATGCTGGGCGGGCGCGCGGCCGAGGAGCTGGTCTTCCACGACCCGACGACCGGCGCTGCGAACGACATCGAGAAGGCCACCGCAACGGCCCGCGCGATGGTCACGCAGTACGGCATGACGGAGCGGCTCGGCGCGATCAAGTTCGGTGGAGACAACACCGAGCCCTTCGTGGGCCGCGAGATGGGCCATCAGCGCGACTACTCGGAAGAGGTCGCCGCGCTGGTCGACGAAGAGGTCAAGAAGCTCATCGAGACCGCGCACAACGACGCGTGGGAGATCCTCGTCGAGAACCGCGACGTTCTGGACGCCCTGGTTCTCCAGCTCCTCGAGAAGGAGACCCTTGGCAAGGCGGAGATCGCCGAGATCTTCGCTCCGATCGTCAAGCGTCCGGCCCGTCCGGCGTGGACCGGCTCCGCCCGGCGCACGCCGTCCACCCGGCCGCCGGTGCTCTCCCCCAAGGAGCTCGCCCTCACCAACGGCGCCACCACGGCGAACGGCTCGGTCACGGACACGGTTCCGGTGACCGAGGCGATCCCCGAGGAGCGTCCCGAGAGCTAGACACCGACCCCGGTGTGGTCCCCGTCACGGGGGCTTCGCCGGGCCCGGAATGGATGCCGCGCCCCCCAGGTTTTAGCCTGTGGGGGCGCGGTTTTTCCGTACACCTGCGCGAATGCGCACGCAGAGACAGTTCAGAGGAACGAGGCACAGATGACCGACCCGGTGACGCTGGACGGCCATGGTCCGATCGGCGAGTTCGACGAGAAGCGCGCCGAGGCGGCCGTACGCGAGCTGCTCCTCGCTGTCGGGGAGAACCCGGACCGGGAGGGACTGCGGGAGACGCCGGGGCGGGTGGCACGGGCGTACAAGGAGATATTCGCGGGCCTGTACCAGGAGCCCGAGGACGTCCTGACGACCACGTTCGACCTGGGTCACGACGAGATGGTGCTGGTCAAGGACATCGAGGTGTTCAGTACCTGTGAACACCACCTGGTGCCGTTCCGCGGGGTGGCGCACGTCGGGTACATCCCGGCGACCAGCGGGAAGATCACCGGGCTGTCGAAGCTGGCCCGGCTGGTGGACGTCTTCGCCCGGCGGCCGCAGGTCCAGGAGCGGCTCACCACGCAGATCGCCGAGTCCCTGATGGAGATTCTGGAGCCGCGCGGCGTCGTCGTCGTCGTGGAGTGCGAGCACATGTGCATGTCGATGCGGGGGATCCGCAAGCCCGGGGCGAAGACGCTGACCTCGGCGGTTCGCGGACAGCTCCGCGACCCCGCGACGCGCGCCGAGGCCATGAGCCTGATCATGGCGCGCTGACGCCCCGGCCGGAACGGGGCGGGGCGGAGGGGGCGGCGCCCTACGCCGCCGCCGCGTTCTTGTTGTCGTCCTCGTCGTCCGGAAGCTTGCAGACGCGCTCCAGGAACAGGGCCGCCGCGATCACCGCGAAGCCGGCCAGGACCGCGAGGCCCGCGTAGATGGCCTGGTCGCGGCGGGGCGGGATGTCGAGGGAGCCGAGCAGGAAGACGCCGGTGCCGCCGTACATCCCGGAGACCAGGGCGGCGACGAGGGCGCTGGCCTGGCCGAAGACCACGGCACGGGCCGCCATCAGGGGCTCGACGCCCTTCGCGCCCGGCCGGCGCTCGCGCTGGGCGCGCAGCCGGGAGCGGATGGAGAGCGCCGTCGCCAGCAGGACCACCGCGATCACCGCGAGCACGACGGGTGCGAAGAGCGGGACGCCCGGCAGGGTGCCGAGGGAGTCCCAGAGGCGGGCCGCGCCCCAGGACAGCACCCCGGCGACGGCGAAGAGGCCGGCCAGTACTCCGAGCCGTAGTTGCTTCACCGGGTGAGCCGCCCTTCGCCGCCTGTGGGTGTCCTGGCCGTGGATGTCCTGGCTTGGATGTCCCGCCTTCTTCTCCGAGCCTAACGACTACTCGGGCAGCCGGAGTTCCAGGTCGGCCCGGGGCAGTACGCCGCCGCGGCCCACACCGGCCAGCAGAGCGGCGACCGGGCCGGCGCCGGGCAGCTGGGCCTCGGGATCCACGTCGTGCCACGGGGCGAGCACGAAGGCGCGCTCACGGGCCCGGGGGTGGGGGAGGGTGAGCTCGGGGTCGTCGGAGACGACGTCGGCGTACGCGACGATGTCCACGTCGATGGTGCGCGGGCCCCAGCGCTCCTCACGGACCCGGTCGAAGGCCTCTTCGATGGCCTGGCCGCGCTCCAGGAGGGAGGACGGGGGAAGCGTCGTCTTCACGACGACGACCGCGTTGAAGTACGACGGCTGGGAGCCGGGGTCGACGCCCCACGGCTCCGTCTCGTACACCGGGGAGACCGCCTTGACCCGGAGGCCCGGAGTGTCCTCCAGGGCGTCGATGGCCCCCTGGAGGGTCTCCAGGCGGTTGCCCAGGTTGGAGCCCAGGGAGATCACGGCGCGTTGCGGGTTGGAGAGGGTGATGTCCGCGGCGTCCACCTGCTCGACCACGGAGGCGGGAACCGGCTGTACGGTCGGGTCGCTCTGCCCCTCGGTAGAAAATGCAGTCATGCTCGGCTCCGGGTGATGGTGACGGTGACGTCGTCGAAGGGGACGGTGATGGGCGCATCCGGCTTGTGGACCACGACCTCCACCTCCTCGACGCCTTCGTGCTTGAGGCACTGCTGGGCGATGCGCTCCGCGAGCGTCTCGATCAGATCGACCGGTTCGCCCTGGACCACGGCGACGACCTCCTCGGCGACCACGCCGTAGTGCACGGTCTTCGTGAGGTCGTCCGCGGCTGCCGCGGGGCGGGTGTCGAGGCCGAGCACCAGGTCCACGATGAACGTCTGTCCCTCTTCCCGTTCCCGGGGAAAGACGCCATGGTGCCCACGGGCCTTGAGGCCGCGCAGCGCGACACGATCCACGCGAATCACTCCTGCTGTTGTTGTCGAAGGGGAACGGAACCACGTGCGGGCGGCCGCGTACCCATTTCCGAATCTACCTGCGCGCGCCGACAGTCCTCCCCCGCGGGGGCTATGGACACGGCGGTACGGGGCTGGTAGCCGCTGATACCCCGATGTGCCCGGTCCCAACCCCGCCGGGCTGTCTTTCGGACCCTCATCGGCGTCGTACCCCCTCAGGACGAGGAGTCCTCGTCCTCCTCCTCGCCGGTTTCGGCCAGTACGGGGGAGCCGTGATGGGACCAGAGCTTCCAGCCGTCCGGAGTGCGGCGGAACACATTGGTCGCGACGACCAGTTGGCCGACGAGAGGCCCCAGCGAGCTGCCCTCCTCGGCGGGACCGCCGCTGAGGATGTTCTCGGTGCAGGTCACCAGGGCGGTGTCGCCCGTCATGGAGACCCCGACGTCGGTCAGGAAGAACTGGATGTACTCGGTGTTCGCCATGATCAGGGCGTAACTGCGCAGCACCTCGCCCCGCCCGGTGAGTACCGGCCAGCCGGGGTGGACGCAGGAGACGGTCAGGTCCTCCCCGGGCAGCCAGAGCCCGGTCAGCCCGTCCAGGTCGCCGCGTTCCATGGCCTCGTAGAACGCGGTGTTGGCCCGCTCGACCGCCTCGATGTCGTCGGCGGCGGAGGGCTGGTCGTCCTGCGGCTCGTTCACGCGGCTCCCTCGACCGCGCGGGCGACCCGGACGGCGTCGGCGGTGGCCCGTACCTCGTGGACCCGGACGGCCCAGGCGCCGGCCCGGGCGGAGAGTGCGGAGATCGCGGCGGTGGCCGCGTCGCGCTCGCGGGCGGGGGGCGGGGTGGAGCCCTCAGCTGCCAGTACGTGCCCCAGGAAGCGCTTCCGCGAGGCGGCGACCAGCAGGGGGCGGCCGAGGCCGTGCAGGGCGTCCAGCCGGGCGATGAGCGACAGGTCGTGTGCGGCGTCCTTGGCGAAACCGAGGCCCGGGTCGATCACGATCCGTTCGGGGGCGACACCCCCGGCGACCACGGCGTCCATCCGCACGCCCAGCTCCTCGACGACCTCGGTGACGACGTCCGCGTAGACCGCCCTGCTGTTCATGGACTCGCTGAAACCGCGCCAGTGCATGACGACGAACGGGACCGAGGCGGCGGCGACGACCGGCACCATGTCCGGGTCGGCGAGCCCGCCGCTCACATCGTTGACCAGCACCGCTCCCGCGGCGACGGCCTGCTCGGCGACCCTGGCCCGCATGGTGTCCACGGAGACCGTGACCCCTTCGGAGGCCAGGCCGCGGACCACCGGGACCACCCGCCGCAGCTCTTCGGACTCGTCCACCCGGCTCGCGCCGGGGCGGGTCGACTCACCGCCGACGTCGACCAGGTCGGCGCCCTCGCCGACCAGGTCGAGGCCGTGCTTGACGGCCGCCGTGGTGTCGAACCAGCGGCCCCCGTCGGAGAAGGAGTCCGGGGTCACGTTGACGACACCCATGACCGCGCAGCGGTCCCACTCCGGCAGGCCCTGCACCGTGCCTCGTCCATGCAACGTACTCATACGACCAGCCTAGGCCCGTACGGAGCGAGGTCACGCCGGGCGGACGCCGTGCTCTCCCGCGTGGGCCCGGACATGCGTACAGGGGCGCCGCCCGCCGGCCGGCAGCCGGCGGGCCAGGGGGCGGGGGAGCGCGAAGTTCACGAATCCCTCGGCCTGCATGGCGGCGAGGGAGATCCGGGGCAGGTCGCGGGCGGTGCGGTAGACCACGAACCGGGGCTCCCAGGAGGGCCGGAACTTGGCGTTGAACTTGTACAGGGACTCGATCTGGAACCAGCGCGACAGGAAGACCAGAAGTCCGCGCCAGACCCGCAGGACCGGCCCGGCCCCCAGCTTCTCGCCGCGGGCCAGGGCGGAACGGAACATCGCGAAGTTCAGCGAGACACGCGTGATGCCGAGCCGGGGCGCGGCCTGCAGGGAGGCGACGATCAGCAGTTCGTTCATCCCCGGGTCCGCGGCGCGGTCGCGGCGCATCAGGTCGAGGGACATCCCGTCGGTGCCCCAGGGGACGAAGTGGAGCACGGCCTTCAGATCGCCGTACGGGGACTGGGCGTCCTGCTCGTCCGCCTTGTGGGCCGTGGCGACGAAGCAGTCCCGGTCGGCGCCGTCGCCGATCCGGCCGAGCGCCATGGAGAAACCGCGCTCGGTGTCCGTGCCGCGCCAGTCGGCGGCGGCCCGCCGGATGCGGGCCAGTTCGGCCTCGCCGATGTCGGCCACGCGCCGGACCCGCGTCTCGTATCCACCGCGCTCAATGCGCTTCACCATCTGGCGCACATTGCGCATCGCGCGTCCGGCGAGCGAGAAATCCGCGACGTCCACCACCGCCTCGTCGCCCAGTTCCAGGGCGTCGAGTCCGGTCTCGCGGGTCCAGACCTCGCCGCCGGTCTCGCTGCAGCCCATCACGGCGGGGGTCCAGGAGTGCGCCCTGGCCTCGTCCATGAAGCGTTCGATGGCGCCGGGCCAGGCCTCCACGTCGCCGATCGGGTCGCCGCTGGCCAGCATCACCCCGGACACCACGCGGTAGCAGACGGCGGCCTTGCCGCTCGGCGAGAAGACCACGGCCTTGTCGCGGCGGAGTGCGAAGTGGCCCAGTGAGTCGCGGCCGCCGTGCCGCTCCAGCAGGGTGCGCAGCCGGGCCTCGTCGTGCTCGGTGAGACGGGCGGCCGGGTGCTCGGGCCGGAAGGCGAGGTAGATGGTGGTGACGGCGGTCAACAGCCCGAGCGCGCCCAGCGAGTAGGCCACGGTCCAGGAGGTGTCGCCGGCGTAGTCGACCGGGCCCTCGAAGCCGAACAGCCCGTACAGCACGTGCTGGAGCCGGTCGGCGATGCTGGGGTTACCGACCAGGCGGCCCGGGTGGACGCTGACGATGACCAGACCGAGCCCGAGCGACCCCGCGCCGAGCAGGACGAAGTTGGCCAGTGCCCTCCAACGGCTGCGCGGGTCCGGGAGCGCGGCGAATTCACTCCGGTGGCGCACCAGCAGGTAACACAACGTCAGCGAGACGACGGCGCCCAGGACCGAGTGCCGGTAGGCGAACTGGGCCACCGCACCGGCCGGGAGCAGGACGACGGCGGCCCGCCAGGCCCGGCGCTTGTGCCGCTTCAGGCCGTGGGCCAGGAGCAGCAGAAGGACGCCGGCGCTCAGTGAGAGCGCGGCGGCGAAGGGCCCGAGAGCGCCGGGGAGCACCTCGGCGAGGGTGTGCATCCGGCTGTGCCGGAAGCGCGGGAAGACACCCGCGGCGACGTCGATCAGGCCGACGGCGGTGCAGGCGGTGCCGACGAGCGTCGGCACGGTCTCGGGCCGCGGTCCGTGTACGAACCTGCGTACACCATTCGGAACCGATCCCGATTTATCCCCATCTAGCGTGACAGACATCGCTTCCCGTGGTTCCGCGAGAGATTCTTGGAGTCCGTCGGCCGGAGCCCTGCGGACGATGTGCGACCTCTAGGACGAGGCTTCCGGGCCGCGGGTTCACCCGCAGCCCGGAAATTTCCTGACAAGAAAGTTCTACCGCCATGGGCCTTACCGGCAACGCAGTGCTGATCCTGGCGATCGCGCTGGCCGCCCTGCTGTTCGCCGCCACGATCTGGTTCTGGCCGAGGCTCGCCCGGCGCGGGGTCTCCGTGGTGCTGGGCAGGGTGGGTCTGCTGCTGGCGACCCAGGTTGCGGTCTTCGTCTCCGTCGGTCTGATGGCCAACAACTCGTTCCTCTTCTACGGCTCCTGGGCCGACCTGTTCGGCCGGAAGCAGGAGCTGGGAGTCGTGACCGACCACGCCCAGGGGACCCTGGCGGAGAAGAACATCGTCCGGGTGGGGACGCAGCGGCCCGACGTGCCGGGGGGCTCCCGGCCCGCTGCCGCCGGGAGGATCGACAAGGTCGTGATCGCCGGGCGGAGCTCGGGGATCGAGACCTCGGCGTACGTGTACCTGCCGCCGGAGTACTTCCAGGAGGCGTACGCCCGACGGAAGTTCCCCGCTCTCGTGGTGCTCACCGGCTACCCGGGTACCTCGGAGAACCTCATCAAGGGGCTCGCCTACCCCAAGACATCACTCGAACGGGTGCGGGCGGGCCGCTCGCAGCCGATGGTCCTGGTGATGCTGCGGCCGACCCTGGCGCCGCCGCGGGACACCGAGTGCGTCGACATAGAGGGCGGGCCGAAGACCGAGACGTTCTTCGCGGACGACCTGCCGCCCGCGATCTCCGCCGCGTACCGGGTCGGGCGGCATGCCCGCAACTGGGGCATCATCGGCAACTCGACCGGTGGCTACTGCGCCTTGAAGATCGGCCTGCACCATCCGGCACGCTTCACGGCGAGCGCGGGGCTCTCCGCGTACTACAAGGCGGCCGAGGACCCGACGACCGGTGATCTGTTCCATGGCGACCGGCGGGCCCGCGAGCGTGCCGACCTGCTGTGGTCCCTGGACCACCGGCCGCAGCCCGACTCGTCCTTCCTGGTGACGACGTCCCGCCGGGGCGAGTCGAACTACGCCGACACGCGGAAGTTCCTGGCCAAGGTGAAGCGGCCCGCCCAGGTCTCGTCGATCGTGCTCGACAGCGGGGGGCACAACTTCAACACCTGGCGGCGGGAGATCCCCGCCGCCCTGGAGTGGATGAGCAGCCGGCTCAGCGAGAACTGAGCCGGGCCCGGCGGTTTCAGCCGCGCGCGCTCTTCGCGACCCCCGCCACGGTCTCGACGGCCACCTCGGCGCGCGGGACCGCCCGGTCGTCCGCGCTGACGGAACGCCGCAGCGCCTCGTGCAGGCGGGACGGGGTGAGCACGCCCAGGAACCGGCCCTCGCTCTGTGCGTCGACGACCGCGACCCAGCCGGCGTCGTGCTGGAGCATGGTGGCGAACGCCTGCTTGAGCGGTGCGCCGACGGGCAGCCAGGCCTCCATCCGGCGGGCGTGCTCGCGCACCGTGCCCCCGCCCCCGGGGAGCGCGTCACCGGCCGGGATCCAGCCGTGCAGCCGGCCGTCGCCGTCCAGCACCACCGCCCACCGGGCGCCGTCCGCGCGCAGCCGCTCGGTCGCCTCGGCCAGCGGGTCGTCGAGGTGGACGACCGGCGGACGGTCGAGGTCGCCCTCCTCGACGGGGGTGACCGAGAGCCGTTTGAGCCCGCGGTCAGCACCGACGAAGTCGGCGACGTAGTCCGTGGCGGGGGCTCCGAGGACGGTGGCCGGTGAGTCGAACTGCTCGATCGAGCCCTGCCCGTAGACGGCGATGCGGTCGCCGAGCCGGACGGCCTCCTCGATGTCGTGCGTGACGAACAGCACGGTTTTGCGGACCTGGGCCTGGAGGCGCAGGAATTCGTTCTGCAGCCGTTCCCTGACCACCGGGTCGACCGCGCCGAAAGGTTCGTCCATCAGCAGCACCGGCGGGTCGGCGGCCAATGCCCGGGCGACGCCGACGCGTTGGCGCTGGCCTCCGGACAGCTGTTCCGGATATCGGTCGCCATAAACGGAAGGGTCGAGTCCGACCAGGTCGAGGAGTTCCGCGGCTCGGGCGAGGCCCTTTCCGCGTTTCCAGCCCAGGAGGTGGGGGACGGTCGCGGTGTTCTCCAGCACCGTCCGGTGCGGAAACAGACCGACCTGCTGGATCACATAGCCGATGCGCCGGCGCAGTTGGACGGGGTCGATGGCGGATACGTCGTCCCCGTCGAGGAATATCCGGCCCTCGGTCGGTTCGATCAGCCGGTTCACCATCTTCATGGTGGTGGTCTTGCCGCAGCCCGACGGTCCGACGAGCGTGACCAGTTCACCTTCGGCGACCTCGAAGGAAAGGTCGTCGACGGCGGTGGTGCCGTCCGCATACCGCTTGGTGACGTGCTCGAAACGGATCATGGTTCCCCATTGTCGCGCGTGTTCTGTGAAGGACGTGTTGCTGGAATACAACGGCCTCGGCGATTGTCAGTGGTCGAGGATAGGCTCGCCGGACATCAGTACGAGAGGCGATCGGGAGGTGGGGGGCGGATGGCCGGACAGAACTGCCTGGTGACGAACGACTGGATCTGCGGGGAGTATCTCCGTTCCCGCAGCCAGGAGTTGACCGATGCGACGGTCCAGCACATCTGGATCACCGCTGTCTCGGTGGCGATCGGGGTCGCCGTGGCCTTTCCGCTGGCGCTGCTCGCCCGTCGGGGCCGCCACTTCGCCGGACCCGTGCTCGGTCTGACGACGGTGCTCTACACGGTGCCGTCGCTCGCGATGTTCTCGCTCCTGCTGCCACTGTTCGGGCTCTCCGCGGCGCTCGTCGTCACCGGGCTCGTGCTGTATTCGCTGACCATTCTCGTGCGGAACATCCTGGCGGGACTCCAGGCGGTTCCGCAGGAGGCGAAGGAAGCCGCCCGGGGGATGGGGTACGGGCCGGTGAGGCTGCTGTGGGAGGTCGAACTACCTCTTGCGATGCCTGCGTTGATGGCAGGGATACGGATCGCCACGGTGTCCACGATCGCACTGACCACGGTCGGGTCGATCGTCGGCCGGGGCGGTCTGGGCAATCTCATAGAGGACGCGCTGCCGAGCTTCTTCAAGGCCCAGGTGCTGGCGGCCTCGGTGCTCTGTGTGCTGCTCGCGGTGGTCGCGGATCTGCTGCTGCTCGGTGTGCAGCGGCTGCTGACCCCCTGGACCCGGATACCGGCCGCCCGTGACACCGTGGGCGTGCCCGTTCCGGCGAAGGCGGGCTGAGCCATGGGCGTTCTCGGCGAGGCCTGGACCTGGCTCACCACCGGTGCCAACTGGTCGGGGGAGAGCGGGGTGGCCCACCGGCTCGGCGAGCACCTCTACGTCAGCGGGGTGGCGCTCGCCCTGTCCATCGCCATCGCACTGCCCATCGCCCTGTATCTGGGACACATCGGGAAGGGCGGTGCGCTCGCCGTCAACATCTCCAACGTGGGGCGGGCGATCCCGGTCTTCGCGGTGCTGGCCCTCTTCATGGTGTCGCCGCTGCGCAACGCGGGATACATACCGACGATCATCGCCCTGGTGCTCTTCGCCGTGCCGCCGCTGCTGACCAACGCCTACGTCGGGATGACGGAGGTGGACCGTTCGGTGGCGGAGGCCGCTCGGGGAATGGGCATGTCGGGCGGCCAGCTCTTCCTCCGCGTCGAACTCCCCCTGGCCTACCCCATGATCATGACCGGTCTGCGTTCGGCCGCGGTGCAGGTAGTGGCCACCGCGACGATCGCCGCGATGGTCGGCCAGGGCGGCCTCGGCCGGATCATCACCGCCGGCTTCAACACGTACAACACCCCGCAGGTGGTCGCCGGGGCCCTGCTGGTCGCCGTACTGGCACTGCTGGTGGAGACGGCACTGGTCGGCGTCGACCGGTTGCTGTCACCACTGCGCCGCCGCCGGACTGCATGAGGGTCCGGCCGCCCCACCCAACCGATAACGCTTATTGCATATGGCCTCGTTGCCGTGGACGGAGAACAGTATGAGCAGGACCTCGCGCCTGGCCGGCGCGGTCATCGGCATCGTGGCGCTCGCGGGCTCGCTCGCCGCCTGCGGTGGCGACAGCCTGGAGAAGGACAAGGACGGTTCCGGGGCATCCGCGGACAAGGGCTCGGGGAAGAAGGGCGCGCTGGTCGTCGGCGCCGCCGCCTTCACCGAGTCCAAGGTGCTCGCGGAGCTGTACGCCGGCGTGCTGTCCGACGCCGGCTACAGCACCTCGGTCACCACCGTGAAGAACCGCGAACTCTACGAACCGTCGCTGGAGAAGGGCGAGATCGACGTCGTACCGGAATACGCGGCCACCATCGCGGAATTCCTCAACGCCAAGGTGAACGGGGCGAAGGCGGCCGAGTCGAAGCCGGTCGCCTCGGGCGACACCGCGGCCACGGTCGCCGCCCTGGAGAAGCTCGCCACCCCGCGCGGGCTGAAGGTGCTGCCGGCCGGTGCGGCCGTCGACCAGAACGCCTTCGCGGTCACCAAGGAATTCGCCGACAAGAACAAGCTCAAGACCCTTTCGGATCTCGGCGCCTCCAAGATCAAGGTGAAGATCGCGGCGGGTGACGAGTGCGAGGTGCGGCCCTTCTGCGCACCCGGGCTGAAGAAGACGTACGGCATCGATGTCACCGGCATCGACCCCAAGGGCGTCGGTACCCCCCAGTCCAAGCAGGCGGTCAAGGACGGCAAGGACCAGCTGGTCCTCACCACCACCACGGACGCGGTGCTGGACACCTTCGGGCTTGTCTTCCTGGAGGACGACAAGAAGCTCCAGAACGCGGACAACGTGCTGCCCGTCCTCAATGCCGAGGACGCCGGTGCCCAGGACATCGCCGACGCACTCGGCAAGCTCACCGACGCGCTCACCACACAGGATCTGGCGGAGCTGAACCGCAAGGTCGACGCCGAGCGCGCCAAGCCTGCGGATGTGGCCAAGGAATACCTGGAGACGAAAGGTCTGATCAAGAAGTAGCAAGGCCGAAATGAGCGATTCAGGGGCCGTCAGGTAACTGGCGGGGAACAGATTGCCGGGCGGCCCCCCAAGCAGACCGTACGCACGGTAAATTTCAGGCCATGCCACGTGGACGCCATCGCCATTCGCCACCTCTGCACAGAATCCTTCCGCCTTCGGTCGTCGCCGGAGCGGCGGCCCTCTGTGCCGCGGGAGCCTGGCTGCTCGCCGAGCCCCTGGTCCTGCGCGGACTGGTCGCCGCCGCGGCGGCCGCCGCCGTTACCGGCGCGTATCTGATGCGCAGCTGGGACCGGGAGGCGGGCCGTCGCGTCGCGGAGCTGACGCGCGCCCGCGTCAGTGACGAATGGCGCGCCGAGGAACGCGTGGCGGAGCTGGAAGCCGATCTGGAGGAGTCGCGCGAGCTGCGCGCCCGTCTGGAGACGAAGCTGCGCCGCAAGCGCGTGGAGCTCGCCGGGCTGCGGGGCGAGCACGCCGCGCTGCTGCGGCGGTACGCCAACGCGGAGACCGAGCGTGCCAGTGTGCTGGAGAGCCGCAGGCAGCTCGCGCTGGAGGCCTCCGCCCCGCCCCGTGAACTGCCCGCCGCGCGCAGCACCCCCACCCCGTCCGCGTATCTGCGAGCCGCCCAGGCTCTCGACGACCTCTCGCGCAACGGAGCGCTCCAGGAGGCCCGGCGCACCGCCGAGCAGGCCAGGAAGCGCGATCTCGCGGAGCGGGCCAGGGAAGCGGAGGAGCCGCGGGGGAAGCATGCGGCGGCCGCGGACTCGCCGGTTCCCGCCGGGCAGGCGGGCGCCGAGCAGCACCGCCGCCCGCAGACCGCCCTGCCGGCGACCCGGCCGGACCGGGCCCTGCCCGCCCCGCGTCCGGTGCCGGCCGCCAGCGCGGTCGTTCCGTACGCGGCGGCCCGACGCCATCTGGTGCCGCAGGGCAGCTTCGACTTCTTCGGTACGCAGAAGGCGCACGCCGCGATCGAGTCCGTGCAGAACGAGGACCTCGCCGACGTGGTGGGCGAGGAGGCGCTGGCCGCGCACCGCACGGGCACGGCCAAGAACCGGGCCGTCGGCAAGGTCATCGACCTGACCGCGCACGACGAGACCGAACAACTGGACGTGGCACAGCTGCGCAGCGCGATCTCGTAGCGGGGCGGGCGCGCGGGCCGTGCGGCCTGCTGCGCCGGCCGCAGGCGTGCCGTTGTCGCCGGCCACATGCCGATGTCTCCGACTCCGTGCCGATGCTGCCGTGCGCGGACTGCGGGTCGATGTCGATGGCCCCGTCGACGAACTGCGTGCCGGGGCCGCCGTGGACTGCCTGCGCGTGCCGGGGTCGCCGTCGGTGGTGCCGCAGACGAACGGGTGCCAAGGCTGCCGTAGTCGAACTGCGCGCCGAGGCCGCCGTCGACGGACTGCATGCCGAGGTCGCCTACGGCGTAGGACTACTTGTCGATGTCGCCGACGACGAAGAACAGCGAACCGAGAATCGCCACCATGTCGGCGACGAGCGTGCCCGGCAGCAGTTCGGTGAGCGCCTGGATGTTGTTGAACGAGGCGGAGCGGAGCTTCAGCCGGTACGGGGTCTTCTCGCCCTTGGACACCAGGTAGTAGCCGTTGACGCCGAGAGGGTTCTCGGTCCAGGCATAGGTGTGGCCCTCGGGGGCCTTCAGGACCTTGGGCAGCCGCTGGTTGATCGGTCCGGGCGCCAGGCCGGCCATCCGGTCCAGGCACGCGTCCGCCAGGTCCAGCGCGTTGTGCGTCTGATCCAGCAGGCATTCGAACCGGGCCAGGCAGTCGCCCTCGGCACGGGTGACGACCTTCAGGGTGTCCTGGAGCTCCCCGTACGCGAGGTACGGCTCGTCGCGCCGCAGGTCGAAGTCCACGCCCGAGGCGCGGGCGATCGGCCCGGACACCCCGTAGGCGTGCACGGCCTCGGCCGACAGCACCCCCACCCCACGGGTACGGCCCCGGAAGATCTCGTTGCCGAGCACCAGCTTGTCGTAGACGTCCATCCGGGACCGGACCGAGGCGACGGCGTCCCGGGCGCGGCCGAGCCAGCCCGCCGGGAGGTCCTCCTTTAGGCCGCCGACCCGGTTGAACATGTAGTGCATCCGGCCGCCGGAGACCTCCTCCATCACGGCCTGGAGCTCCTCGCGCTCCCGGAACGCGTAGAAGACCGGCGTGATCCCGCCGAGCTCCAGCGGGTACGAGCCGAGGAACATCAGGTGGTTGAGGACCCGGTTCAGCTCGGCGAGCAGGGTCCGCGTCCAGACCGCGCGCTCCGGCACCTCCATGCCGAGCATCCGCTCGACGGCCATCACGACGCCCAGTTCGTTGGAGAACGCCGACAGCCAGTCGTGGCGGTTGGCGAGCATCACGATCTGCCGGTAGTCGCGGGCCTCGAAGAGCTTCTCCGCGCCGCGGTGCATGTAACCGATGACCGGTTCGGCGTGCTGGATGCGTTCGCCGTCCAGGACGATGCGCAGACGGAGCACGCCGTGGGTGGAGG
Organism: Streptomyces sp. NPDC005761; assembly: GCF_040630635.1. Lineage (NCBI taxonomy): Bacteria > Bacillati > Actinomycetota > Actinomycetes > Kitasatosporales > Streptomycetaceae > Streptomyces > Streptomyces sp. NPDC005761. The sequence goes on from NZ_JBEXXX010000008.1 coordinate 197,844, forward strand.
GGTGCTGGGGGCCGATGTTGAGCACCATGTCCGTGCTCTCCGCCGCGCCGCCGATGCCGACTGTCGTCTCCGTCATGCGGGACAGTATCGCCTGCGGCGCGTGGTCCCGGGGAGCTGCCCCCGTACCCCGCTCCTCAATCACCGGAGGGGCTCGGCACGCGCTGCGTCAGCCACCCGAAGTCGCCCAGGCCGCCCCGGGCCGTCAGCTCCGCCGCCTCGCCCGCCGCGGCCAGCGCCCGTACGTAGCCGACCGGGTCGCTCGACGCGACGGACAGCGGCGGGCGCCCGCCGACGACACCCAGGTCATGCAGCGCCTCGCGCTGGGTACGGATCTCCGCTCCCGGCCCGCCCGCCGCCGCGCACGCGTCCAGCGCCACGTGCGAGGTGAGGTCGCAGCTGCCGTCCGGCACGGGTCGCACCTCCCGCCCCGCCCGGAACCCGGTCAGCGTGCCGAACGGCGGCCGCTCCTCCCGTACGTGCATGTAGTCCACCGCCACCGCGAGGCCGCCGGACAGCCTGGCCACCGCACCCGCCCACGCCTCGTCGCGCGGGCGGCCGATCTCGGCCCTGCTGCCCGGTCCGGCCGGCGGCCACCAGCGGCGCAGCCATTGGGCGTCGGCCCCGCTCACCGGTTCACCGAGCCGCTCCGCGCCGTCCGCCGGCCGCACCAGGACGTACCGTCGTGTGCCGTCCGCATCCGTCTCGGCCACCGGCACCGGCACGTTGTCCAGCCATTCGTTGGCGAACAGCAGCCCGCGCACGCCCTGCGGCAAACCTGCGCACCACTGGATCCGCGGGTCCAGGCCGGGCGGACGGGCGGCGAGCTCCACGGCGTACGCCCGTACCGCGAGACCGTCGCCGCCCTCGGCAGGCAGCGCCGCGAGAACCTCCGTCAACAGCTCGCCGCGCCCCGCCCCCAGATCCACCAGGTCGACGCACGACGTCCTCAGTTCCGCGGCCGTCCTGATCAGCAGCCGGGCCACGGCTGCCGCGAACAGCGGGGAGGCGTGCACCGAGGTGCGGAAATGTCCCGCGGGCCCCTCGGGGCTCCGGTAGAACCCCCCGTCCCCGTACAAAGCGGTCTCGGCCGCCTCCTGCCACCCACGCCACTCATCCGTCACGTTCCCAAGTCTCCACCTTGGGGAGTACGGTCTCCGGACCTGGATCGGCCCTTCGGCTGACCCATGCACCCTTTGCCTTTCCCTACGCTGGGTTACGTGCAGCGCCTCTACGATTTCATCCGCAGACACCCGACGGGCGTCGACAGCTTCTGGGCTGTCTTCCTCCTCGGGCTCTCCGGCATGACGATCGTGGTCGGCGGCGTCGGCCAGGGCGGCCGCGCGGCGCGCATCGCCATAGTGCCGATCGTCATCGGACTCTGCACCGTCGTCGCGCTGCGGCGGCGCGCGCCCGAGAAGATGCTGCTGCTCGCCATCGTGACGGGCGTGGCGCAGCTGGTGTTCGGGGTCAGACCGACCGCCGCGAACTTCGCGATGCTGGTGATCACCTTCACCGTGGCCACCGTCGGCGAACGCTGGGCGTCCCGGCTCGCCCTGGTCTGCAGCCTGTGCGCGGCGGGTCTCTCGCAGCTCCGCTGGCCGGAGCGGCAGGAAGTGCCGCGCAGCTGGGTGGAGTCGGGGTTCGTCGTCATCGTGATGACGGTGCCGTTCGTCCTGGCCTGGGTGCTGGGCGACTCGATGCGGACCCGGCGGGCCTACTTCGACCAGCTCGAGGAGCGTGCCGCCAGGCTGGAGCGGGAGCGCGAGGCCCAGTCCAAGGTGGCGGTGGCGGCCGAGCGGGCCCGTATCGCCCGCGAGCTCCATGACGTCGTCGCGCACAACGTCTCCGTGATGGTGGTGCAGGCGGACGGAGCCGCCTACGTGATGGATGCGGCCCCCGACCAGGCACGGCAGGCGCTGGAGACCATCTCAGGCACCGGCCGGCAGGCGCTCGCCGAGATGCGGCGGCTGCTGGGCGTGCTGCGCACGGGCGACACCCCGGAGACGGGGGAGTACGTCCCGCAGCCCGATGTCGAGCAGATCGAGGACCTGATCGAGCAGGTCAGGGCGGCCGGTCTGGCCGTCGACTTCAGGATCGAGGGCACCCCGCGCTCGCTGCCCAGCGGAGTGGAGCTGACGGCGTACCGCATCGTGCAGGAGGCCCTGACCAACACGCGCAAGCACGGCGGCCCGAACGCCGGGGCCAGTGTGCGGCTGGTCTACTTCGACGACGGGCTCGGCCTGCTGGTGGAGGACGACGGCCGGGGCGCGGCGCACGAGCTGTACGAGGACGGCGGCGCCGACGGCGCGGGCCACGGCATGATCGGTATGCGCGAACGGGTCGGCATGGTCGGCGGCACACTGGACGCCGGACCGCGTCCGGGCGGCGGATTCCGGATCAGCGCGCTGCTGCCGCTCAAGGCCGCGAACTAGGCCCGCGGGCCAGGGGCTCTCGCTTGGACCGGGCCGGATCAGGGAGCGGGGCCCGGCGCGTGCACGATCCGTCACGGCGGCCCCAGGGTCTGTCGTGACGCCGAACCGACCGCAGTACGAACAGGAGACAGGGACCCCATGGCGATCCGCGTGATGCTCGTCGACGACCAGGCGCTGCTGCGCACCGGCTTCCGGATGGTGCTCGCCGCGCAGCCGGACATGGAGGTCGTCGCCGAGGCGGGCGACGGCGCGGAAGCCATCGAGCACCTCCGCTCGACCGCAGTCGACGTGGTGCTGATGGACGTGCGCATGCCCCGTCTGGACGGAGTCGAGGCCACCCGCCGCATCTGCGCGCAGCCCGATGCGCCCAAGGTGCTCATCCTGACCACGTTCGACCTCGACGAGTACGCCTTCTCGGGGCTGAAGGCAGGTGCCAGCGGCTTCATGCTCAAGGACGTGCCGCCGGGCGAACTGCTCGCCGCGATCCGTTCCGTGCACAGCGGCGACGCCGTCGTCGCCCCGTCCACCACCCGCCGGCTGCTCGACCGCTTCTCCCCGATGCTGCCCAGCGGTACGGCCGAGCCGCAGCACAAGGACGTCGCCAAGCTCACCGAACGCGAGCGCGAGGTGATGCTGTTGGTCGCCCAGGGGCTGTCGAACGGCGAGATCGCGGGGCGGCTGGTGCTCTCCGAGGCGACCGTGAAGACGCATGTCGGCCGGATCCTGACCAAGCTGGGCCTGCGCGACCGGGTGCAGGTCGTGGTCCTCGCCTACGAGACCGGGCTGGTGCGGGCCGGGGGCGGGGCGGGCTGAGCGGTGGGCGCACTGGTGTGGGTCAACGGCCCGTTCGGGGGCGGCAAGACGCAGACCTCCTACGAGCTCCGGCGGCGCCTGCCCGGCAGCGTGGTCTGTGATCCGGAGCGCGTCGGCTTCGGGTTGCACCGGATGCTTCCGCCCGCGCTGCGCGGTGACTTCCAGGATCTGCCGGCCTGGCGGCAGGGGGTGCACGACATGCTGGCTCTCGCCCTGAGCGGGCATCCCGGCACGGTCATCGCCCCGATGACCCTGGTCGACCCCGGCTACTTCGCGGAGATCGTCGGGCGGCTGCGCGAGGACGGGCGGACGGTGCACCACTTCACCCTGCTCGCCGACCGCGCGACGGTGCTGGACCGGCTGCGCGAACGCGGCCTGGGGCGCGGGCTCAAGCGGGAGAGCTTCGCCGTGGCGAAACTGGACCACTGCCTGGAGCGGCTGGAGGATCCGGAGTTCGCCGAGCACATCCGTACCGACCGGCTGACGGTTCCCCAGGTCGCCGACCGGATCGCCGCATCGGCGGGACTCACGCTGCTGCCGGACACGGACAGTGCGCTGCGGCACCGGGTGCGGCGGGCCTGGACGGGGATCCGGCACATCCGTTTCGACTGAGGGGCCCGGCACCGCCCGGCCCCTCAGCGCAGGATCCCCTCCAGGAAGTCGCTGCCGAGCCGTGCCACCACGGTCAGGTCCAGCTGGTGCAGTACGTACCGGCCGCGGCGCCTCGTCGTGACCAGGCCCGCCTTCTTGAGCACGGTGAGATGGCGGGAGACCTCGGGAGCGGTGATGCCGTTCGTGTCGGCGAGCTCCCCGGTCGTGTACGGCGAGCGGGCGATGTTGCGGCACAGCCGCATGCGCATCGGGTTGGCCAGCGCCTCCATCCGCAGCTGGAGCAGCTCGACGGAGGCGGGCGAGGGCAGATCGGGCCGGTGCACCGGGTAGTGGATCACCGGCCGCCAGCCGGGGGCGTGCAGCACCATCAGGTGCGGCCAGCCGAAACTCGTGGGGATGAGCGTGAGCCCGCTGCCGACGGCCGGGTCGGTGGCAGTGGTCGAGCCCTCGGACAGCTTGTCGACGCTGATCCGGTTTCCGCCCTCGTCGACCGAGAGGGCGGGGGAGACCGCCCTGATCGCCTCGTCGAGCCCCTTGTGCCGCAACAGATCCGTCTTGTGCCGCGCGTCGGCCACCAGCTGGACCTGTACCCGCCGCCAGGTGTCCGCGAAGAACGCCTGGTCGCAGTCCTCGAACAGGCGCCGGATCCAGCGGCGTACGGCGCCGGGGTCGGCCAGCAGCCGCTGGGTGAACTCGACCTGCTGCGGGCCGCGTGCCGCCGCCACGTCCAGGGCCCGGGCGCGCATGCCGGCGTCGCGGAGCGGGGAGGCCGCGCCGGTCCCGTAGAGGTGGGCGCAGGTGAACTCCAGGGCCGCCGCGACGAACGTCTCGTCGTCCAGTCGGTCCAGGATGTCCAGGTCCTCGGCGAGGCAGGTGCCCGTCCTGCCGTCGCCGCCGCGGACCCCGGCGAACGGCATGAAGATGTCGGAGAAGACGTTGCGCCACAGGAAGTCGGCCTCGTGCAGCCGGTCGGCGAGATCCGGTTCCAGGGCCGTGGTGGTGGCCGTCGCCCAGCCGTGCAGTCCGGGGTGGTGCCCGGGCTCCGCGAGCGCGTGCAGGGCGACCCCCAGCTCGACGAGGGGAGAGGTCTCGAAGACGATGCGCTCGGGGTCGAGGCCTGCGATGTCGATGGTTACGCTCACCCGTCCATGGTGCGGGTTCGCGGCTGCGGTCCGGCACCGGATTGACGTCCGGCGTCAATCCGGGCGGGCGCACGCCGGCCCGGCCGAGCGCCGGCGTGCCTCACCAGTGGGGGCGCACGCCGACCGGGCGGACGTCGGTCGAGGCGCGCTCGCCCGCCCGGTCCGCCCGCCTCACTTCTGCTGCGCCAGCCGCCGGAGGAATTCACCCAGCGCGGTCCTCACATCCGCCGCCGTCCACTCCAGTCCCGCCTCCGACACCGTGACCTCCGTGAACGAGACTCCGGGCGGGCCCGCGGCGGCCGGGTGCCACAGGCGGAAGAGGGCCACGCCCGTCTCCTCGGCCTGGCGCACGGACACCTCCTCCAGGACGTCGGCGGGGTAGGGCAGCCACACCTGGAACTGGTGCGTGTGCGGTGGTTCCGGATGCACCCGGAACCACCCGGCACCCGCCTCCGCGAACCCTTCGGCCAGCGCCGCGGCCACCACCTTCGCCTGCGCCACGTACGACGGCAGCTTCGGCAGCTCCCGGTCCAGGCCGATCAGCGCGGCGAGTGCCGCCGGGAACTGCTGGAAGAGCTGACCGCCGTACCGGTGCCGCCAGGTGCGGGCCTCCTCGACCAGCGAGGCGGAACCGGCGAGTGCCGCCCCGCTGATCCCCCCGAGGGTCTTGTAGAACGACACGTACACACTGTCCGCGAGCGCCGCGATCTCCGGCAGTTCCCGTCCGAAGCGGGAGACGCACTCCCACAGCCGCGCCCCGTCGAAGTGCACCACCGCATCGCGCTCGCGGGCCGCCGCAACCACGGCCTCCAGCTCCTCCCACGTGGGCAGGACGAAGCCCGCGTCGCGCAGCGGCAGCTCGAGCATCAGGGTGCCGAACGGCTCCGCGAAGTCGCGGACCTCGTCGGCCGTGGGCAGCCGTGGCTCGGTCGTCGGGTAGACCGTACGCAGCCCGCTGACCGCGGACAGGGCGCCGCGCTCGTGCACCTCGGGGTGGGCGAGCGGATGCAGGGCCACCGTCGGGTTGCCGGTGCGCCCGGCCCAGCAGCGCAGCGCGACCTGCTGTGCCATCGTCCCGGTCGGGAAGAACGCGGCGGCCTCGGTGCCCAGCAGCCCGGCGATCCGCTGCTCCAGGTCCGCGACGATGCCGTTGCCGTAGAGGTCGGCGGGCCGGTCGAGAGCGGTGACGGTGGGCGCGCCCGCGGTCAGCGACGCCAGCTGCTCGCCGAGCGAGCGGTCGGTCGGCATCCGGGCCAGGACCCGCTCGGCCTGCCGGTACGCGGTGATGCGGCGCAGCCGCCGCGCATCACCGTCCTCGTCCCCGTGTCCACCCGGGGTCCGCGGCCCGTCCGTCGCCTCGTCGCGCACCTGCTCGTTCGTGTCTGCCATGGGACGATCATCACGCAGAACGCAGTCCCTGCCCACAGGGTGGGAACGCACCCCGGCCCCGCCGGTGTCGACGCGGCCGGGGCTGTCCACAGCCTGTGGACAGCCGGGGGCGCGGGCGGAGCGCTGGCGTAGCATGCAGAGGAATCGTCCGGTACCCCCCGCGGACTGGAACGGAAGGCCACCGCCGCGTGAATGCAACCACCCCTCAGGAGCCCCTCGACGCGAGGGACCGCCCCGCCCGGCTCACCGTCGGTGTCGTCGGCGCGGGCCGCGTCGGCCCCGCCCTGGCCGCGTCCCTGGCACTCGCCGGGCACCGGCCGGTCGCCGTGTCAGGCGTCTCCGACGCCTCGGTGCGCCGCGCCGCCACCCTGCTTCCCGACGTCCCCCTGGTGCCGCCCGCCGAGGTCCTCGCGCGCGCGGAGCTGGTCCTGCTGACGGTCCCCGACGACGCCCTGCCGGGGCTCGTCGAGGGCCTCGCCGAGACCGGTGCGGTCCGTCCGGGCCAGCTGATCGTCCACACCTCCGGGCGGTACGGGACGAAGGTGCTGGATCCCGCGCTGCGGGCCGGCGCGCTGCCCCTGGCCCTGCACCCGGCGATGACGTTCACCGGCACCTCCGTGGACGTCCAGCGACTGGCAGGCTGTTCCTTCGGGGTGACCGCCCCCGAGCAGCTGCGGCTCGCCGCCGAGGCCCTGGTCATCGAGATGGGCGGCGAGCCCGAGTGGATCGCCGAGGAGTCGCGCCCGCTCTACCACGCGGCTCTCGCCCTCGGCGCGAACCACCTGGTCACCCTGGTCGCCCAGTCGATGGAGCTGCTGCGCACGGCAGGGGTCACCGCCCCCGACCGGATGCTCGGCCCGCTGCTCGGCGCCGCCCTGGACAACGCCCTGCGCTCCGGCGACGCGGCCCTGACCGGCCCGGTCGCCCGGGGGGATGCGGGCACGGTCGCCGCGCACATCGGTGAACTGCGTGCCCATGCCCCGCAGACGGTGGCCGGATACGTCGCGATGGCCCGCGCCACCGCCGACCGCGCGCTCGCCCACGGCATGCTCAAGCCGGAGCTCGCCGAGGACCTGCTCGGCGTCCTCGCCGACGGCTCGGGCAGTGCCGGTTCCGGACCGGAGGAGTCCTGATGACCGCATCCGCCGCCACCCTGCTCCGTACCGCCGCCGAGCTGGCGGGGTACGCCCCCGAGGGCGACCGGGCGGAGCGGGCCGTCGTCATGACGATGGGCGCCCTGCACGAGGGCCACGCCTCCCTGATCCAAACCGCCCGTGCGGTTGTCGGACCGGCCGGCCAGGTCGTCGTCACCGTCTTCGTCAACCCGCTCCAGTTCGGGGAGGCGGCCGACCTCGACCGCTACCCGCGCACCCTGGACGCCGATCTCGCCGTGGCCGGCGCGGCGGGCGCCGACGTGGTCTTCGCGCCGTCCGTCGACGAGGTCTACCCCGGTGGCGAACCCCAGGTGCGGATCTCCGCGGGCCCGATGGGCGAGCGGCTCGAAGGAGCCTCGCGCCCCGGGCACTTCGACGGCATGCTCACCGTCGTCGCCAAGCTGCTCCACCTCACCCGCCCCGACATCGCGTTCTTCGGACAGAAGGACGCCCAGCAGCTTGCACTGATCCGCCGCATGGTGCGCGATCTGAACTTCCCCGTGGAGATCGTCGGCGTGGAGACGGCCCGGGAGCCCGACGGCCTCGCGCTCTCCAGCCGCAACCGCTTCCTCGACCCGCACGAGCGCCACACCGCGCTCGCCCTGTCCCGGGCCCTGTTCGCGGCCCGTGACCGGCTCGCCGCCCAGCAGGCCCTGCACGCCCGTGCGCAGACGGCGGGCGCGACGGAGGGCCGGGCCGCCGGACTGACCCGGCTCGGCGAGGCCAGGCTGGCGGCCGACGCCCAGGCCGTCGCCCGGGCCAGGCCGGACGGTGGCCCCGCAGCCGTGCGCGCGGCAGCCCGCGCGGTCCTGGACGACGCCGAGGCCGCACAGCCCCCGCTCGCGCTCGACTACCTGGCGCTGGTGGACCCGGCGGACTTCACCGAGATCCCCGACGACCGCACCGCCGGCGACGCGATCCTCGCCGTCGCCGCCCGGGTGGGCACCACCCGCCTGATCGACAACATCCCGCTGACCTTCGGAGCCCCCGCGTGACCGGAATACGGCTGACCGCCCCCGCCCCCGGCTGGTCCATCGACGCCGACGTCGTGGTCGTCGGCTCCGGCGTGGCCGGTCTCACCACCGCGTTGCGCTGCGCCGCCGCCGGCCTCGCCACCGTCGTCGTCACCAAGGCCCGCCTCGACGACGGTTCCACCCGCTGGGCGCAGGGCGGCATCGCGGCCGCGCTCGGCGAGGGCGACACCCCCGAACAGCACCTGGACGACACCCTGGTCGCCGGTGCCGGACTCTGCGACGAGGCCGCGGTCCGCACCCTCGTCACCGAGGGCCCCGACGCCGTACGCCGGCTGATCGGCACCGGCGCCCACTTCGACACCGCGGACGACGGCACCATCGCGCTGACCCGTGAGGGCGGCCACCACCGCCGCCGCATCGCCCACGCGGGCGGCGACGCGACGGGCGCGGAAATCTCCCGGGCCCTGGTCGAAGCTGTACGCGAGGCCGCCCTGCACACCGTCGAGAACGCCCTCGTACTCGACCTGCTCACCGATGCCGAAGGCCGTACCGCGGGCGTCACCCTGCACGTCATGGGCGAGGGCCAGCACGACGGCGTCGGCGCGGTCAACGCCCCCGCGGTGATCCTGGCGACCGGCGGCATGGGCCAGGTCTTCTCCGCCACCACCAACCCGCCGGTCGCCACCGGCGACGGCGTGGCACTCGCGCTGCGGGCCGGTGCGGAGGTCTCGGACCTGGAGTTCGTCCAGTTCCACCCCACGGTCCTCTTCCTCGGCTCCGGCTCGGAGGGTCAGCAGCCGCTCGTGTCGGAAGCGGTGCGGGGCGAGGGCGCCCATCTCGTCGACGCGTCCGGTACGCGGTTCATGCTCGGGCAGCACGAACTGGCGGAGCTGGCCCCGCGCGACATCGTCGCCAAGGCCATCACCCGCCAGATGCAGCTGCACGGCACCGATCACATGTACCTCGACGCCCGCCACTTCGGCGCCGAGATGTGGGAGCAGCGCTTCCCCACCGTCCTGGCTGCCTGCCGTGCCCACGGCATCGACCCGGTCACCGAGCCGATCCCGATCGCCCCGGCCGCGCACCACGCCTCCGGCGGCATCCGCACCGACCTGCGGGGACGTACGACCGTCCCCGGCCTGTACGCCTGTGGTGAGGCCGCCTGCACCGGAGTGCACGGCGCGAACCGCCTGGCGTCCAACTCGCTCCTCGAAGGCCTCGTCTTCGCCGAGCGCATCGCGGCCGACATCGTCGCCGAACGGCCCCGGGCGGGTGCCGGCACCCTCGCCGCCCGCCCCCAGCCCTCCCCGCTGCTGCCCCCCGAGTCCCGGAGCACGATCCAGCGCATCATGACCCGCGGCGCCGGTGTCCTGCGCTCCGCCGACAGCCTCGCCAGGGCCGCCGACGAGCTGGAGGACCTGCACCGCAGCGCGTTCCTGAAGGCCGGGGCCGCCGAGCCGAAGGACGCCGTGCCCGGGGTGGAGGCCTGGGAGGCCACCAACCTGCTCCTGGTCTCCCGGGTCCTGGTCGCCGCCGCCCGCAGCCGCGAGGAGACCCGCGGCTGCCACTGGCGCGAGGACCGGCCCGAGCGCGACGACGAGAACTGGCGCCGCCACCTCGTCGTCCGGCTCACCCCCGACCGGCAGCTCGTCCTCCGTCGGACGGATACCGAGGCGTTCGGGCCCGTACAGCCGTCCGGGGCAGCAGACTGCGCAGCAACAGGCATCACCCACCCCACTCCCGAGGAGCCGTAACCGTGAGCACGCCCGAAGAGAATCCGCGCCCCACACCCGTGGACGTACCGCTGATCCAGATCGGCGCGCCCGCACCTGCCGCGGGCGGCTGCGGCGACGGCTGCGGCTGCGGCGGGGAGGACGGCTACGAGCTGGACGACCTGGAGTGCGGCCTGGACCCCGCCCTCGCCCAGCTCCTGGCGGACGCGGGTCTGGACCCGGTCACCGTCGAGGACGTCGCGCACGTCGCCATCGAGGAGGACCTCGACGGCGGGGTCGACGTCACCACCGTCGCCACCGTGGCCGAGGACGTCGTGGCCACCGGCGACTTCACCGCCCGTGAGGCGGGCGTCGTGGCCGGTCTGCGAGTAGCCGAGGCTGTGCTCTCCATCGTCTGTACGGACGACTTCGAGGTCGAGCGGCACGTGGAGGACGGCGACCGCGTCGCCCCCGGCCAGAAGCTGCTGACCGTCACCACCCGCACCCGTGACCTGCTCACCGGCGAGCGCAGCGCGCTCAACCTGATGTGCAGGCTCTCCGGCATCGCCACCGCCACCCGCGCGTGGGCCGACGAGCTGGAGGGCACGAAGGCCCAGGTCCGCGACACCCGCAAGACGACTCCGGGCCTGCGCGCCCTGGAGAAGTACGCGGTGCGCTGCGGCGGCGGGGTCAACCACCGCATGTCGCTGTCCGACGCCGCACTGGTCAAGGACAACCACGTGATCGCGGCGGGCGGGGTCGCCGAGGCGTTCAAGCGGGTCAGGGCGGAGTTCCCCGACGTGCCCATCGAGGTCGAGGTCGACACGATGGAGCAGGTCACCGAGGTCCTGGACGCCGGTGCCGATCTGATCCTTCTGGACAACTTCACCCCCTCGCAGACCGCCGAGGCCGTCGAGCTGGTCGGTGGCCGCGCGGTCCTGGAGTCCTCGGGCCGGCTGTCCCTCGCCTCCGCCCGCGCCTACGCGGAAGCCGGCGTGGACTACCTGGCGGTCGGCGCGCTGACCCACTCCTCGCCGATCCTCGACATCGGCCTGGACTTCCGTGACACCGACGGGGCCGGCGTCTGATGCTGCTCACCATCGACGTCGGAAACACCCACACGGTCCTCGGACTGTTCGACGGTGAGGAGATCGTCGAGCACTGGCGCATCTCCACCGACTCCCGCCGCACCGCGGACGAGCTCGCGGTACTGCTCCAGGGCCTGATGGGCATGCATCCGCTGCTGGGAATGGAGCTGGGCGACGGCATCGAGGGCATCGCGATCTGCTCCACCGTCCCGGCCGTCCTGCACGAGCTGCGCGAGGTGACCCGCCGCTACTACGGCGACGTCCCCGCCGTCCTCGTCGAGCCGGGCATCAAGACCGGCGTGCCGATCCTGATGGACAACCCGAAGGAGGTCGGCGCGGACCGCATCATCAACGCGGTCGCCGCCGTCGACCTGTACGGCGGCCCGGCGATCGTCGTCGACTTCGGCACGGCCACCACCTTCGACGCGGTCTCCGCCCGGGGTGAGTACACCGGCGGTGTCATCGCGCCCGGTATCGAGATCTCGGTCGAGGCACTCGGCGTCAAGGGCGCCCAGCTGCGCAAGATCGAGCTGGCCCGGCCGCGCAGCGTGATCGGGAAGAACACCGTCGAGGCCATGCAGGCGGGCATCATCTACGGCTTCGCCGGCCAGGTCGACGGGGTCGTGGGACGCATGAAGAAGGAACTGGCCGCCGACCCCGACGACGTCACGGTCATCGCGACGGGCGGCCTTGCTCCGATGGTGCTGGGTGAGTCCTCCGTCATCGACGAGCACGAGCCCTGGCTCACGCTGATCGGGCTGCGCCTGGTGTACGAGCGCAACGTGTCGCGTCTCTAGGGACACCCGGCACACACGGCCCTGACCGGCGGTTCGGCCGCGCGGCGGCTCCCGGGAGCCGCCGCGCCGTCGACGGCCAGTTAAACGGATTTTGTCCATTTAGCACGTATTGTCGCGCTATGCCCACGCCCTACGGATCACGCGGCGGTATGGCGTTCAGCGCGGACGAGCTGCGAGTGCTCCGCCGTGCCCTCGCCATCGCCCTCCACCCCGCGCCCCTGCCCGACGAGGACGTCCAGGACTGCCTGCGGCTAGCGGGCGCCGTCGACGAAGCGGTCGGTGAGGCGGGACGGCTGCGCGCCTTCCTCCACGCCGACCTCGTCCGCTACCGGAACGCCCTCCCCGGCTCACTCAGCGGCTACCTGGAGCGCCTCCAGGACGCCCTGGCGGCCGGGTACGACCCCCGCCCGGAGGATCTGGCCGCCCTGCGCGCCCTGCGCGGCGGGCCGGTCGCCGCGGCGCTGCTGGAGCGCTGTCAGGTGCTCGCCGAGCGGTCGGTGCGGGCCCGTCTCGCCGGGCGCGCGGTCTCCGCGGCGGCGCCCGCGCCGCGCAGCCGGCTGCTCGCGCTGCCGGGCGGCCGTGCCGCGGAGCCCGAGAAGCCGAAGGTCCCGGCGGATCCGCCCCGTCCGGCCGCGCCGTCCGAACGCCCGGCGCCGAAGCCCTCCGAGGTCTTCCCGCCCCGCCGTCGCCCGGCCCCGCCCCCGCAGCAACGCGCCGTGGGGTAGGGCGCCTCGGCGGGCGCGGCCGGCCTCGCTACTCTGGACGGCATGGACTACGTATCCGCGCTTGTGCCCCCCGTGGTGATGGCCGCCTTCTTCATCGGCCTGGTCGTGACGATCGTCAAGAGCCAGGGCGGGCCGAACAAGGCCAAGGAGGACGCCGCCGTGGACGCCGCGATCACTCGCGCGGAAGCGGCGCAGCGGACGCCGCACGCCGACGGGGTCTGACCTCCCGGTACCGCGCACCACACGTACGAAGGGCGTACGGCTCCTGAGAGTCGTACGCCCTTTTGTTGTGTAAATAACCGGCCATTCCAGACATCTGGCACTAAGGTGACGCTGTGCCCCGTCAATTGGGAGAGCTGGAAGACGCCGTGATGACGCGGGTCTGGCAATGGAACCGACCGGTAACTGTCCGGGAAGTCCTTGAAGACCTTCAGCAGGAGCGGTCCATCGCCTACACCACCGTCATGACGGTTATGGACAATCTCCATCAGAAGGGCTGGGTCCGCCGGGAAGTGGACGGCCGCGCATATCGATATACGGCGGTCTCCACCCGGGCCGCGTACTCGGCCGCACTGATGAACGAAGCCTGGTCGCAGAGCGACAACCCCGCCGCCGCGCTGGTCGCGTTCTTCGGCATGATGTCCGCCGAGCAGCACGATGCCCTCCGGGACGCGATGCGGATCGTTCTGCCCACACTTCCCGAGGGCGCCGTTCCGGCAGTGGGTGAAGCAGTCGGTGAAGCGGCCGGTGAAGCGGCCGGTGAAGACGCCGAAGCGGCCGATGGCGCGGAGCCCGACGCCGGGCGATAGCGTCTGCGTATGTCCTCAGAGCTTCCGCATACCGATTTCCAGACCGATCCGTCGGTTATAAACGTGGCCATCACCGTCCGCCGTGCGAGGACGAGCGATGTGGCCTCGGTCCGGCGTCTCCTCGACGGCTACGTACGAGAAGGCATCCTGCTCGACAAAGCGACGGTCACGCTTTACGAGGACATCCAGGAGTTCTGGATCGCCGAACGCGACGAGGACGCCCGGGTCATCGGCTGCGGGGCACTGCATGTCATGTGGGAAGACCTGGCCGAAGTGCGCACTCTCGCGGTCGATCACAGCATCAAGGGCGCCGGAGTCGGGCACCAAGTACTGGACAAGTTGTTGCAGACCGCCCGCTGGCTCGGTGTGCGACGGGTTTTCTGTCTCACCTTCGAAGTGGACTTCTTCGCGAAGCACGGCTTCGTGGAGATCGGAGAGACGCCGGTCGACGGAGATGTCTACAGCGAGCTGCTGCGTTCCTATGACGAGGGAGTCGCGGAGTTCCTCGGTCTCGAACGAGTGAAGCCGAACACCTTGGGCAACAGCCGGATGCTTCTGCACCTGTGACCGTCGGAAGAAGCCCGATCCCTATGTCCGAATCGCGCACGTTTCCCGTCTTCTTGTGCTCCTGAACCTCTCCCGGGGGTTTGTGTTTTCCGGTGAAAAGCGGTTTCCTTTCCGCGTACTCCATTTTCGATGAAAGGAAATCCCGGTGGCACAGAAGGTTCAGGTCCTTCTTGTTGACGACCTCGACGGTGGCGAGGCGGACGAGACCGTGACGTTCGCTCTCGATGGCAAGACGTACGAGATTGACCTCACCACGAGCAACGCGGACAAGCTCCGGTCCCTTCTGGAGCCGTACGCGAAGAGCGGCCGGCGCACCGGTGGCCGTGCGGCGTCCGGTCGCGGCAAGGGCCGTGCCGTTCCCGGCGGCAACAAGGACACCGCCGAGATCCGTAAGTGGGCGCGCGAGAACGGCCACAATGTGAATGACCGCGGCCGTGTTCCCGCGGAGATCCGCGAGGCCTACGAGAAGGCCAACGGCTGAGCAGCCGATTCTCCGGGGAGCATCCCAGTCCGGGCACGCGTCAGCCGGGCCCGGTGGCATTCCGTCGCCACGGCGTCCACGAGCCGGATGAGATCGGGAGCATCCCCACCCCTGCTCCCGAAGCCGGAGAGGGCCGGGAACACCGGCTCCCCCTCCCGCCCGTGCGGCGGACAGGGGGGCCGCAGCCATACGGCGGTCCCCGGCGGACCGGGCCGGCCCGGCGGCGGTGGTGCGGTGATCCGTCCGCCCGCCCCGAGAGCGGTCAGGTCGAGGGCGACCCCGCCCCACTCCAGCCAGTCGAGCAGTCCCGGTAGCTCGTCGGCACTCCCCGGTGCCACCAGCAGGCTCATCCGCCGGCCCGTCAGGGCCACGGGACCGGTCCGGCCCACCCGTCGCAGCGCCGCCTGACCGGCGGCGGCAGGGACGACGAGCGCGTCGAACCGCAGCCCGGTCAGCAGCCGCACCGGCGCGCTGCCGGCCGTCGTCCAGCCGAGCTCCTGCTCGTACCACCGGGCACACGTGCCCTGTGGGGCACCGTCGGCACGGCCGTCCCGCTCTGCGGGGAGCGCTGTGCGGGGAGGCGGGACGGTGAGGGTCATGAAGGAAGAACTCCCGATCCGCGCCTGGAGTTACGCAGAGTCCTGGACCGAACGCATAGTGTGTCCGGGTTGGGGGCGTACGGGCGCATTCGGGAGTACGAAGATGTTCGCCCGTAGCGGAGGGAACCCGCGTACGCCGCATGGACTGTCTGTAATTGCGGGTAAGACATCCCTAGTGGGGAGGGGCGACACGCAAGCCACGGACGTCTCACGTTCGCCATCGGCGTACTGGCGATAGGGGTATCTGCCTGGCCTGCGGGAACATCGTCTCGCACCATCGGGTTGGAGGAGTTGTCGGCGTTCGGGGCAGGAGATCCCCCCGGGAAGCAGGGCCGGGTGTCGGCAGTTGAAATGAGCGGTCCCCGCTTGCGGGACTAAGCTGCGGAAGGACAGGGAGGGGACCGACCCCTTACTGCCTGACCGCTCTGAGGAGCGATTAACGATGTTCGAGAGGTTCACCGACCGCGCGCGGCGGGTTGTCGTCCTGGCTCAGGAAGAAGCCCGGATGCTCAACCACAACTACATCGGCACCGAGCACATCCTCCTGGGCCTGATCCACGAGGGTGAGGGTGTCGCCGCTAAGGCCCTGGAGAGCCTCGGGATTTCGCTCGAGGCGGTCCGCCAGCAGGTGGAGGAGATCATCGGTCAGGGCCAGCAGGCCCCGTCCGGGCACATCCCCTTCACACCCCGAGCCAAGAAGGTCCTGGAGCTGTCGCTCCGCGAGGCCCTTCAGCTCGGCCACAACTACATCGGCACCGAGCACATCCTGCTCGGCCTGATCCGCGAGGGCGAGGGCGTTGCCGCCCAGGTCCTCGTGAAGCTGGGCGCCGACCTGAACCGGGTGCGTCAGCAGGTCATCCAGCTGCTGTCCGGCTACTCGGGCGGCAAGGAGGCGGCCACAGCGGGCGGCCCCGCGGAGGGCACGCCCTCCACGTCCCTGGTGCTCGACCAGTTCGGCCGGAACCTCACCCAGGCCGCTCGTGAATCCAAGCTCGACCCGGTCATCGGGCGCGAGAAGGAGATCGAGCGGGTCATGCAGGTGCTGTCCCGCCGTACGAAGAACAACCCGGTCCTCATCGGCGAGCCCGGCGTCGGCAAGACGGCGGTCGTCGAGGGCCTGGCGCAGGCCATCGTCAAGGGCGAGGTGCCCGAGACCCTCAAGGACAAGCACCTCTACACCCTGGACCTCGGTGCGCTGGTCGCCGGTTCCCGCTACCGCGGTGACTTCGAGGAGCGCCTGAAGAAGGTGCTCAAGGAGATCCGCACCCGCGGCGACATCATCCTGTTCATCGACGAGCTCCACACCCTGGTGGGTGCGGGTGCCGCCGAGGGCGCGATCGACGCGGCGAGCATCCTCAAGCCGATGCTGGCGCGAGGCGAGCTGCAGACCATCGGTGCCACCACGCTCGACGAGTACCGCAAGCACCTGGAGAAGGACGCCGCTCTCGAGCGCCGCTTCCAGCCCATCCAGGTCGCGGAGCCGTCGCTGCCGCACACCATCGAGATCCTCAAGGGTCTGCGCGACCGCTACGAGGCCCACCACCGCGTGTCCATCACGGACGAGGCGCTGGTCCAGGCCGCGACGCTGGCCGACCGCTACATCTCGGACCGCTTCCTGCCGGACAAGGCGATCGACCTGATCGACGAGGCCGGCTCCCGGATGCGTATCCGCCGGATGACCGCGCCGCCGGACCTCCGCGAGTTCGACGAGAAGATCGCGGGCGTGCGCCGCGACAAGGAGTCGGCCATCGACTCCCAGGACTTCGAGAAGGCGGCGTCTCTCCGTGACAAGGAGAAGCAGCTGCTGGCGGCGAAGGCCAAGCGCGAGAAGGAGTGGAAGGCCGGCGACATGGACGTCGTGGCCGAGGTCGACGGCGAGCTCATCGCCGAGGTCCTCGCCACCGCCACCGGCATCCCGGTCTTCAAGCTGACGGAGGAGGAGTCCTCCCGTCTGCTGCGCATGGAGGACGAGCTCCACAAGCGCGTCATCGGGCAGAAGGACGCCATCAAGGCCCTCTCGCAGGCGATCCGCCGTACGCGAGCCGGCCTGAAGGACCCGAAGCGCCCGGGTGGCTCGTTCATCTTCGCCGGCCCGTCCGGTGTCGGTAAGACCGAGCTGTCCAAGACGCTCGCCGAGTTCCTCTTCGGCGACGAGGACGCGCTGATCGCCCTCGACATGTCGGAGTTCAGCGAGAAGCACACCGTTTCCCGCCTCTTCGGCTCGCCTCCCGGCTACGTGGGGTACGAGGAGGGCGGCCAGCTCACCGAGAAGGTGCGCCGCAAGCCGTTCTCCGTCGTCCTCTTCGACGAGGTGGAGAAGGCCCACCCCGACATCTTCAACTCCCTGCTCCAGATCCTGGAGGACGGTCGCCTGACCGACTCCCAGGGCCGGGTCGTGGACTTCAAGAACACGGTCATCATCATGACGACCAACCTCGGGACCCGGGACATCTCCAAGGGCTTCAACCTGGGCTTCGCCGCCCAGGGCGACGTGAAGACGAACTACGAGCGGATGAAGACGAAGGTCAACGAAGAGCTCAAGCAGCACTTCCGGCCCGAGTTCCTCAACCGTGTCGACGACACGGTCGTCTTCCACCAGCTCACCGAGGAAGACATCATCCAGATCGTCGACCTCATGCTCGCCAAGGTGGACGAGCGTCTGCGGGACCGCGACATGGGTATCGAGCTGAGCCCGGCCGCCAAGTCCCTGCTGGCGAAGAAGGGCTACGACCCCGTGATGGGCGCCCGGCCGCTGCGCCGGACGATCCAGCGCGAGATCGAGGACATCCTCTCCGAGAAGATCCTCTTCGGTGAGCTGCGCCCCGGTCACATCGTGGTCGTCGGCACCGAGGGTGAGGGTGACGAGCAGAAGTTCACCTTCCGTGGCGAGGAGAAGTCGGCTCTGCCCGACGTCCCCCCGATCGAGCAGGCGGCAGGCGGCGCCGGCCCGAACATGACGAAGGAAGCGTGACAGGCGCCTAGCGCCCGAGCGTACGAAGGGGCGGCCCCGAACCGGTTCACACCGGTTCGGGGCCGCCCCTTTGCTGTTGCGTACACCGTGACGGGCATGTCACAGGGATGTCCCGGTCGGATCCGTGCCGCCTGGCGGCAGGAAATCGCTGGTTAGTCTGGCCTCGCTCCGGACGCTTCGTCCGGGCTCGGACGAAGAAGTAACGGGGGCGGGGGCGGATCATGCGCAGAAGCGACGTGTCACGCAGGCAGATGATGAAGCTGGCAGGAGCCGGGCTGGTGCTGCTGGGAGCCGGGGCATCGGCCTGCGGGCCGGAGGACGAGCCGGCGTCCGGCGGAACGGACGCGCCGGGGAAGGCCACCGGCACCCCGGCGCCGGGCACCGAGCCGCAGACGGTCTGGCAGCACGCCTCGACGTACGACGGCCTGGCGTGGATCTCCGCGATCGCGGTCGTCGGCAACGTCGTGCTCGTCTCGGGTGACCCGCTGGTGGCCCGGGACGTATCCACCGGCAAGGAGATCTGGTCCCGCGCGGAGGTCACCACCCCGGGCGCGAACATGCTCGTCGGTGACGGGACGCTCTACCTCCAGAGCGCCAGGTACGACGGGAACATCGTCGGCCTGGACCCTGCCACGGGCAAGGACACCTGGCGCAGCCGGATGGGGGACCAGTACTCCCAGCCCCGGCCCATCGCCGCGGACGGGAACCACGTCTACGTCGTCGCGGGAATCCTGGACAAGGAGTTCAGGACGCCGGAGAACGTCATCGCCGCGATCGACACCACGTCGGGCAAGGTCGTCTGGCGGGAGAAGCGTGACCGGGGGACGGACCAGAGCGGCATCACCGCGCGGGTGGCCGGCAACCGTCTCGTCTACACGGACTTCCGGGAGAACCTCACGGTCCGCGACACCGCGACGGGCCGCCAGGTCTGGACGAAGAAGATCGGCCGGTCCGGCAACCGCGGCTTCGTGGTCCACGACGGCCTCGTCGTCCTCGCCAACGGGCAGTGGCTGCGTGCCTACGACCTGTCGGACGGCAGGGAACGCTGGTCCTTCAAGACCGAGGAGTTCAGCCGGTTCAACGATCCGGCGGTCCTGGACGGCGTCCTCTACGTCTCCGACAGCGCACACGGACTCTGGGCGGCCGACCCCGCGACCGGGAAGGCGCACTGGCACGACAAGGGCAGCCTGGACGTCGCCGCCCCCTGGCAGTTCGCCAAGGTGGGCGGTGTCCTCTACGGGGCGACGGAGTTCGACAAGGACGGCGGCATCCACGCCTACGACCCCGGCAGCGGGAAGCTGCGCTGGACGTACAACGACGGCAGCGGCGACCTCCAGCGGTGGTACCTCGCGGCAGGCGGCAAGCAACTCGTGGCCCTGCACGCGAAGAAGGTGACGGCACTGCCCGTCGGCTAAGGGCTGCCCCCGGGCCGAAGGTCCCGAATCGGACGGCCCTAGGTCCCACCGCCGGTGACAAGGCGCACAGCCCTTTCAGGGCCTACTAGACGTGTTAGGAGCAAACCCCTTGATCGGGGGCGGGACCTTCGGCCCGGTGTCCGGCAGGGCTTTCGGGTGTTTGGGGCGAAGTGCCTCGAAGGCGGGGCTGTGTCCGGTATGGACGGTTTGGAACTGGGGTTAAACCTGTCCTGACGAAGACTTTCGAGTGGCGACCGGGGGTGGGGAGCGGGGCTTGTGGCGACGAATTCCCCGGCCCTCATCTACGGCTTTTCTTCGTAGATGGGGGGTTTGAGTGCATCCGGGGGTGCGGGTTACCAAGGTATGGCCAGCCCGGCACAACGCCGGGTCCAGTCATCTCCGGAGGTTTTCCGCTTATGTCGAAGCGCGTTACGTTCCAGACCCGCCGCCCGTCCGCTTCCCGTGTCCGTGGCGCCGTGGTGGCAGCCGGCCTGGGGACGTCGATGGTTCTCGGTGCGGGCGCTGCGTTCGCGGCCGGCACGACGGGGACCACCGGCACCGCCGGCCTGGCCGGCGCGACCACCGCCCAGTCGGTCGCCCAGCAGGCGGCCGCGCAGGGCAAGGCGGCCGAGCACACTGCGGCGAAGAAGGCCGAGGCGGCGAAGAAGAAGGCTGCTGCGAAGAAGAAGGCGGCCGCCAAGAAGAAGGCCGCCGCCAAGAAGGCCGCGAAGCTTGCGTGGGAGACCCCGGTCCACCACTACGAGCTGAGCGCCAGCTTCGGCAACGACGGCAGCCGCTGGTCGCACAAGCACTCCGGCCAGGACTTCGCCGTGCCGATCGGCACCAAGGTCGAGGCCGCGCACAACGGCACCGTCGTGAAGGCCGGCCCGAACGGCGGCGGCGACGGTCCCGCGTACGGCAACGCCATCGTGATCAAGCACAAGAACGGTACGTACTCGCAGTACGCGCACCTCTCGAAGATCCAGGTGCACATCGGCGAGCACGTGAAGAAGGGTGAGAAGATCGCCCTCTCCGGCAACACCGGTAACTCCAGCGGTCCCCACCTGCACTTCGAGATCCGGACCACCCCGAACTACGGTTCGGCGGTCAACCCGGTCAACTTCCTGCACCACCACGGCATCTCGGTCTGATCCGACCGCGACACCATCCCGCTACTGGGCGGAATCCGGACCGTGGGCCCGGGTGACCAGTTCGACGGCGACTTCGAGGGCGGCCTTCCGCTTGTCCTCGGGGTCGCCGTCGACGTCTTTCAGCGCGAGCATGCCGGCGTGCAGGGTGAAGAGCGCACTGAAGCAGCGCACCTGGTCGGTGAGCGGCGCGTCGGGATCCTTGATCAGGTCCACGAGTCCGAGGACCCGGTCCTTGATCGTCACGCCGATGCTCAGGTCGCGCACGGTCGCCTGGTTCTCCTGCATGAAACGGAAGAGCGGGGCGGCGCCCGCCAGTGCCTCGCTGTAACGGCGGAGGATCTCCGTCTTCGTCTCCAGCGTGCGCGGCTGCGTCTCACCCCAGGTGATCAGCTCCTCGACGGGCCGGTTGAGGTCCTCGAAGATGCTGACCAGGATGTCTTCCTTGGTCTTGAAGTGGTAGTAGAGGGCGGCCTTGGTGACATCGAGGTGCTCGGCGATCTCGCGCAGCGAGGTCTTCTCGTAGCCCTGCTCGGCGAAGAGGCTCAGGGCGACGTCCTGGATGCGCTGGCGGGTGTTGCCCCGGCGCGGCTGCGGCGTGCTGCCCATGGTGCTCTCCCAAAAACTTACTTGACGCCCGGCTAGTTACGGGTCTACTTTCCCCTAGTGTAGTCAACTAGCCGGGCGGCAAGTAAGGGGCTCGGTGTACAGGGGAACTGGGGAGTTGGGGAACATGGCGGACCTGATCAAGGCAGCGGACGGGAAGGCGGACGCTCCGGCCGGACGGGCAGAGAAACCCGGCCCACAGCAGCGCAGCGTGCGGGTGGTGGTGCTCGCCCTGATGATCGCCATGCTGCTCGCCATGCTCGACAACCTGATCGTCGGCACCGCGATGCCGACCATCGTCGGCGACCTCGGCGGTCTGGAGCACCTGTCCTGGGTGGTCACCGCCTACACCCTGGCCACCGCCGCCTCCACCCCCATCTGGGGCAAGCTCGGCGACATGTACGGGCGCAAGGGCATCTTCCTCACGTCCATCGTGATCTTCCTGATCGGCTCGGTCCTCAGCGGCATGTCCCAGGACATGGGCCAGCTGATCGGTTTCCGGGCGATTCAGGGGCTCGGCGCCGGCGGTCTGATGGTCGGCGTCATGGCGATCATCGGCGACCTCGTGCCGCCCCGCGAGCGCGGCAAGTACCAGGGCATGATGGCCGGCGTCATGGCGATCGCGATGATCGGCGGACCGCTGGTCGGCGGCACCATCACCGACCACCTCGGCTGGCGCTGGAGCTTCTACATCAACCTGCCGCTGGGCGCCGTCGCCCTGGCCATGATCACCGTCGTGCTGCACCTGCCCAAGCGGGAACGTACCAAGGCGAAGGTTGACTACCTCGGCGCCGGACTGCTCACCGTCGGCATCACCGCGATCGTGCTGGTGACCACCTGGGGCGGTACGGAGTACGACTGGAACTCCGCCGTCATCATGGAACTCATCGCGATCGGCGTCGCCGCGCTCGCCGGCTTCCTCTTCGTCGAGACCAAGGCGGCGGAACCGATCATCCCGCTGCACATCTTCCGCAACGCCAACTTCACGCTGATGTCCGTGGTCGGCTTCATGGCGGGCTTCGTGATGTTCGGCGCGGTGCTCTACCTGCCGCTGTTCCAGCAGTCCGTCCAGGGCGCATCCGCGACCAACTCCGGACTGCTGCTCCTGCCGATGCTCCTGGCGATGATGATCGTCTCGCTGGTCGCCGGGCGGATCACTACCAGCAGCGGCCGGTACAAGATCTTCCCGATCATGGGCTCGATCCTGATGGTCGCCGGACTCTTCCTGCTCTCGACCATGGACACCGGCACCACCCGGTTCACCTCCGGCATCTACATGGCGGTGCTCGGCGCCGGCATGGGCTTCCTGATGCAGATCACGATGCTCGTGGCGCAGAACAGCGTCGAGCTGAAGGACATGGGCGTCGCCTCGTCCTCCACGACCCTCTTCCGTACGCTCGGCAGCTCCTTCGGCGTCGCCATCATGGGCGCGCTGTTCACCGGACGGGTGAGCGACGAGATGTCCGCCCGCGGCGGTGCGGGCGCCACCATGCACGGCGCCCAGCTGGACGCGGCGAGCCTGGCGAAGCTGCCGGTGCCGGTGCGCGAGGCGTACGAGTTCGCAGTGGCGTCGGGCACCCACATCGCCTTCCTCGTCGGCGCCTCGGTCGGACTGGTCGCCCTGGTGGCGGCGCTGTTCGTCAAGGAGGTCCCGCTGCGGGGCGCCGGACCGGAGAAGGCCGCTCCGGTGGTCGACGCGGTGTAGCAGTCCTCGTACGGGAAGGGCCGCGGGGTGCGCACCCCGCGGCCCTTCCCGTATCTCCGTGCGGACCGACCGCTCAGCGGTCGAGGTGCGTGCCGCTGCCGGTGGGCTTCCTGCCCCCGGGCTCCGGACCGCGCTGCTCACCCAGCTGAAGCATGGGGAAGCTGCCGGTGTCCGTCGGGGCGTGCTCGGGCAGCCACAGAACGGCGATCGCCCCGCCGGCGCCCTCGGCCGCACCCGCCGGGGCCGCGTTGCGGAAGGTCAGCCGGGCACCGAGCACCCGGGCCTGACCGGCCGCGATCGTCAGCCCCAGCCCGTGCCCGTGCCCGGCCCGGTCGGTGGATCCGGTACGGAAGCGGCTCGGCCCCTCCCGCAGCAGCGCCGCCGGGAACCCGGGACCGTGGTCGCGGACCCGCACCACCCGGCCCTCGACCGTGACCTCCACGGGCGTGGAGCCGTGCTTGGCGGCATTGCCCAGCAGATTGAACAGGATGCGCTCCAGCCGGCGCGGATCGGTGCTGACCCACGACTCGTGGACCACCCGGACCCGCACCTCCGGGTCCAGCAGCGCCACCCTGCGGCTGACGAACTCGCCCAGCGCGAGCTGCTGCAGCTCGGCCCGCTCGGAGGCGCTGTCCAGCCGGGCCACCTCCAGCACGTCCTCGACCAGCGTGCGCATCGCCTGCGCCCGGTCCCGTACGAGCTCCGAGGGACGGCCGGGCGGCAGCAGCTCGGCCGCCGTCAGCAGACCTGTCACGGGGGTGCGCAGTTCGTGGGCGATGTCCGCGGTGACCCGGCGCTCGGCCTCGATCCGTTCGTTCAGCGCGTCCGTCAGCGCGTCCACCGCGCCGGCCAGCTCATCGGTCTCGTCCCGCACGACCCCGCCGACGGCGTCCCCGACCCGTACATCGGTATGGCCCTGCGCGACCCTTCCGGCCGCGGCCGCCGCCTTGCGCAGCCGGCGCGAGAGCTGGCCGCCGATCAGGACGCCCAGCGCGGAGCCGCCGAAGACCACCGAGACCGAACCGATGATCAGGGCCCGGTCGAGATCGCCCAGGATCGTGGAGGAGCGGTCGGCGAAACGGGTGTGCAACGAGAGCACGTCCCCGCCGGGCAGCGGGACGGCCGCCCACACGTCGGGCACCCCGCCGCCGTCCTCGACATGCGTCGCGCGGCGGTTGCGCCGGGTCTCCTGGCGCAGGCTCTTCGGCATCGTCGGGTCATTGAGTTTCGCGCCGAAGCGGGGGTCCGCCTTCTTCGTCTTCGTCGCCTCGTAGAGCAGCTGGGCGTAGTTCAGCCGCTCCAGCTGCACCTCGCGCGCGTTCTCCAGCATGGAGACCCGGGCAGCGTTGTGGACGACCAGGCTCAGCGCGACCGCGATCAGGGCGCCGACCGCCGCGATCGCGATGCTGATCTTCCAGCGGACGCCCGTCCGCAGGGCCGGGCGCCTCATGCCCTGAGCTTGTAGCCGAAGCCGCGGACCGTTTCGATCCGGTCCTGGCCGATCTTCGTGCGCAGGCGCTGGACATGGACGTCCACGACCCGGGTGTCCCCGCCCCAGCCGTAGTCCCAGACCCGCTCCAGCAGTTTGTCGCGGGAGAGCACCGTGCCGGGAGCGGACGAGAACTCCAGCAGCAGCCGCATCTCGGTGGGTGTCAGGCCCACCTGCTCGCCGCCCTTGCGGACCTCCATGCCCTCGGTGTCGATCTCCAGGTCGCCGAAGACGAGTACGCCGCCCTCGGATCCCGGCACCGTCTCGCCACCGCCCGACCCGCTCCCCGAGGCATGGCCGAAGCGGCGGAGCACGGCCCGGATCCTGGCCACCAGGACCGCACCGTCGAACGGTTTCGTGACGTAGTCGTCGGCGCCGGCCTCCAGGCCCAGCACCACGTCGATCGAGTCGGCCCGGGCCGACAGCATGATCACCGGGACCGTCGACTCGTCCCGGATGCGCCGGCAGAGGCTGACCCCGTCCAGGCCCGGGACCATCACGTCGAGGAGCGCGATGTCGGGCCGGTTCCTTCGGAACGCCTCGAGGCCGAGGAGGCCGTCGGGCATCGCGGTGACCGCGAAGCCGTCCCGCTCCAGCGCCAGCTGGGTGGCCTCGCGGATGACGTCGTCGTCCTCGACGAACAGGACATGGGTCTCGGCCATCGGACTGCTCTCAGTTCTTCGTCGGTTCGGCGGGCTCGGGAAACTCCCCGTCCCCGGCTCCGACGGCTCTGTTGAAGTCGTTGTGCACCCGGTCCTGCTCGCTGAACCGCGCGCTCGCCCAGTGGTACGTGATCACTTCCTCGCCCGAGGGGTAGGCGACCGCGTCCTTCTTTCCGTACACCTGCGTCGTCACCACCAGATCACCGCGGTCGATCGTCCCGTAGACCGCGGGCTGCTCGATGGTGAACACGTTCTCGTACGTGCCGTCGGGCCGCGGCCGGTACACATAGGTCCCCACACCGACCGAGTCACCGCAGGTCATCACGTTCACCACCACATCCGCGGAGGGGCCGCCGGTCAGGGAGCCGTACGAGGTGTCCACCGGGTACTCGTCACCGGTGCAGGGCCTGAGGTCCGTCCTGACCCGCTCGCTCACCCTGGAATCCGCCTTGAGCAGGCCCACCGCGTCGACCCGGGGCGTCGGGCTCGTCGTGGACGGGGCGGTGGCACTCGGCGTGACCTGGGCGACCGGCTGGGTGCCCGCCGGGCCCTCGTCGCGCGTGCCCGTGCCCCCCGTCGAGCAGGCGGCGGCGAACAGCCCGAAGGCGGCGAGCCCGGCCAGAGCCGTGCTGCTCGCCGCCCAGCCGGTCAGCCGGCGTCTTTGCCCGCCGCCCGTCCCGTCCGCCGTGGGTCCTCCGGTGACCGTGCCGCCGCTCCCGCTGCCGCCCTCACCGCTGCCTGTCAGGCCGCGCACCGCTCCCGCCCCCGCTCGTCGTGACGCCCCTCGGGGGGCGCCCCTGCCTGTGCCCGCGAGCGCACCGGGGTCCGGGGCGCCACCACGCGTACAGTCGCTCCGCGCTCCGCGTCCTCACGGATGCGCTCCGCGCGGCTCGCCTCTTCCCTGCTCTCCAGCTCCTGGCGCAGTCGTGCCAGTGCCCGGTGCAGGGTGCTCTTCACCGTACCGGCCGACATACCGAGCGCCGCGGCCGTCTCCTCCGTACTCATCTGCTCCCAGTGTCGCAGCACGACCACGCTGCGCTGCTTGGGAGCCAGCACGCCCAGGACGTCCATGAGCAGGGCGCGGTCGGCGCGCTGCTCGGTGCCGTCCTCGACGCTGGCGTCGGGAAGCTGCTCGGTGGGCACCTCGTCGAGCTTGCGCGCCCGCCACCACTCGGTGCGGGTGTTGATCATGACGCGGCGCAGATAGGCGTCGGCGAGGGACTTGTCGGCGATGCCGTCCCAGCGGCCGTAGGTGCGGGCCAGCGCGGTCTGCAACAGGTCCTGCGCGTCCACGGGATCGGGGACCAGCCGGCGCGCGCTGCGCAGCAGCGCGTCCTGCCGGGTACGTACGTACTCCTCGAAACCGAGCACCTCGCCCTGCGCCATTACAACCGCCTCCGTCCCCGTGAAACCCCGTAGAACCACTGCCAGCCGCCTGGTCGTCGGGCTGACGTCGGTGACGCTACGGAGCTGTTGTCACGAGGCTGTGCGGAGCAGCCGTACGCCGACGCACGGCTGTCCATCGGTTGTGTAACAGCGCAGGAGGAGGGGGGACAAAGGCCCCGCAGGAGCGGAACCGGCCGGTCCGGTCGGTCGGGTCAGGTCAGTGGCAACCGGTACTGGCCGCCCGCCAGCGGTTCGACCAGGCCGTCGGAGACCAGGCCGTCCAGCGCGCGGGCGCGCTGCACCGGCTCCTCCCACACCGCGTCGAGCGCCGACTGGGGCACGGGGTTCACCGCCTCGCGGAGCACCGCGAGCAGCCTGCCGCGCACCTGCCGGTCCGTGCCGGCGTAGGTCTGGCCGCGGCGCGGCGGCCCCTGGTGAGCGGGCTTGCCGGCCAGCCGCCAGGCACACTGCCCGGCGATCGGGCAGCGCGAGCAGTCCTCGTTCTTCGCGGTGCAGACGAGGGCGCCGAGCTCCATCGTCGCGGCCGCCCACTGCGCCGCCTGCTCGTCCTCGTCCGGCAGCAGGGCGCGGGCGAGCTTGCGCTCGGCTGCGGTGGTCGCGTTCGGCGGGTACTGGATGCCGGTCGCGGCCCGGGCGAACACCCTGCGGACGTTCGTGTCGAGGACGGCGTGCCGCTGCCGGTAGGCGAACGAGGCCACGGCGGCCGCCGTGTACTCGCCGATCCCGGGCAGGGCGAGCAGCTGGGCGTGCTCGCTCGGTACGTCGCCTCCGTGGCGTTCCGTTATGGCCTGGGCGGCGCCGTGCAGGCGCAGGGCCCGCCGCGGGTAGCCGAGCCGGCCCCAGGCGCGGACCGCCTCGCCGGGCGGCTGTGCTGCGAGGTCGGCGGGTCGCGGCCAGCGGGCCAGCCACTGCTCGTACACCGGGAGGACCCGGTTGACGGGGGTCTGCTGCAGCATGAACTCACTCACCATCACGCCCCAGGCGCCCGCTTCGGGGCGGCGCCAGGGCAGATCGCGGGCGTGCTGGTCGAACCACCCGATGACGGGAGTGTGGAGGGAGGTGGGGGGCGTCTGTGTCGCAGTCGTGGCAGTCATCGCACCGTCGATCCTGGCATGGAACTGCAGACGAGGGTCAGGGGCACGGGGGTGTCGCCCCTCATAAGAGCCCTTGGAGTGATAGGGCCCCCCGTCTTTCCGCGCCCCACCGGACTCGCGTTCCGGCAAGTGGCCGCACGCCCCGCGAGCCGTTGCGGCAACTGGCCCATGGACCGTGCGAGGGCGTCACTCCAGGTGTCCGAGGTGTCGCTCAGGGTGTCCGCACCCCTCTCCGGAGAGGCAACAGGCCCGCCCGGGATGATGATCGGCAAAACTTGGAGGCCTGTGGCGGCGGGTGGGGCGGGAGTTGGTGCTGTTCTCTCGTACAGTTTGCGCCGTGGGATCTCTGCGTAATCCGATCGGGCCGCTTCCCTCCACCATCTACTGGCGACGGAGGGCGGTAGCGGCGACGCTGATTGCGCTGCTCGCGTTGCTGGTCGTATGGGCCGTCACCAACGGTGGCGGCAAGGGGAATCACGACGACTCGCGGGCTCCCGGCTCCGGTCCCGCGAACTCCATCACGCCGGGGCCCTCCGGTTCCGGCCCGGCCATCAGTGAACAGCCGGGCGGGCGCGACGAGTCGGGCGACGCCGGCGGCAGCGACGGGGGCAGCGGCGGAAGTTCGGACGCGGGCTCCGACGGAGCGGGCGAAGGGGGCGGCGGCGCCGGCAACGGCTCGGACACGGAGGCCGGTTCCGTCGCGAGTGGCGGTTCGGGCGGCACGACCGCGGGGCAGCAGCTCCCGGCCGGCTCCCCGCTCCCGGACTGCGCGCCCGCCGCGCTTCGGCTGACGCTGAAGACGGAACTCCGTTACGGGCCCGGCGAGAAGCCCAAGTTCCGGCTGATCGCCACGAACACCTCGTCCACCGCGTGCAAGGCCGACTTCGGCCCCAAGTCCGCGGTCCTCACCGTCACGGAAGCCGGCGGTGACGACGAAGAGGTCTGGTCCTCCAAGGACTGCCCGCGCAACGCGGCGGCCGTGCTGCTGAGGGTGCCTGCGGGGGCGACCGTCGAGCACGCCGTGGAGTGGGACCGCGCGAAGAGCGCCCCGAAGTGCGCGACGCCGCCTGCGGGGGCCGCGGGCCCGGGCACGTATCTGGTCGAGGCCAAGGCCGCGGGCGAGCCCGTGCAGCGCGCCTCGTTCGTCCTCGCGAAGGACTGACGGTGGAGAGCCGGCCGCGGAGGGCTGGCCGTGAGGTGCTGGCCGTGCATGGCCGGCCGTGAAGTCCTGACCGCGAGGTAGATCGCGGAGGGGCGGGCGTGCGGAGGTCCGGGCGGGTGTATGCAGCGCCGAGGCCCGCGTGGACCCGGCGTGCGTAGACCGTGCGTAGACCTGGGCGCGCGCACGGCCAGGGCGCGCGGAGGGCCCTGGCGTGCGGGCCCGGAGGCCGCGGCCTCGGCTACACGTACCGCTCGAGGATCGACGACTCGGCCAGGCGCGACAGCCCTTCGCGCACGCTGCGCGCCCGCGCCTCGCCGACGCCGTCCACCGTCTGGAGATCGTCGACGCTCGCGGCGAGCAGCTTCTGCAGGCCGCCGAAGTGCTCCACCAGCCGGTCGATGATCGCCCCGGGCAGCCGCGGCACCTTCGCCAGCAGCCGGAAGCCGCGCGGCGACACCGCCGAGTCGAGCGTCTCCGGAGAGCCGCTGTATCCCAGCGCCCTTGCCACGACCGGGAGTTCGAGCAGCTCGGTGTGGGACAGCGCATCGAGCTCGGTGAGCGCCTCCGTCACCGTACGCGAGCGCTTCGCGGTCGGCTCCGGTACGTAGTCCCGCACGACCAGTTCGCGCTCCGGCTCCACGCCCGCGATCAACTCGTCGAGCTGGAGCGAGAGAAGCCGGCCGTCGGTCCCGAGCTCCACCACGTACTCGGCGATCTCGATCGCGATCCGGCGGACCATCTCCAGACGCTGGGCGACCGCCGTCACGTCCCGGACCGTCACGAGGTCCTCGATCTCCAGGGCGGAGAGCGTGCCCGCGACCTCGTCGAGCCGGAGCTTGTACCGCTCCAGCGTGGCGAGCGCCTGGTTGGCGCGGGAGAGGATAGCGGCCGACTCCTCCAGGACCCGGCGCTCCCCGTCCACGTACAGCGCGATCAGGTGCATCGACTGCGAGACCGAGACCACCGGGAAGTTGCACTGCTTGGAGACCCGGTCCGCCGTGCGGTGCCGGGTGCCCGTCTCCTCGGTGGGGATCGAGGCGTCCGGGACCAGCTGGACGCCGGCCCGCAGGATCTTGGTCATGTCCTTGTCGAGGATCAGTGCCCCGTCGAGCTTGGCGAGCTCCCGCAGCCGGGTCGCGGTGAATTCCACGTCCAGCACGAAGCCGCCGGTGCACATCGACTCGACGGTCCTGTCCATGCCGAGCACGATCAGCCCGCCGGTGTTGCCGCGGAGGATGCGCTCCAGGCCGTCCCGCAGGGCCATTCCGGGCGCGACGGCGGTCAACGAGGCGCGCATCAGCGCCTCGTTACCGGTGCCTTGGCCGGACTTTCCGGGCGATGCTGCCCGGTCGCTGGCTGCCACTGCACTCCTCCGGTCACAGGTTTGCGGTGCCCTCAGGGCCTCTCCTCCGGACCGTTCCTGATCCAGACGAAAGACCCTACGTCCCTCATACCGTTCGTACGGACGGGCGAGACCAGGGCAAAGTCTACCGGCGTGCGCCGTCCTCCTGTGGGGCCTGTGCGCGAGAGCGGCGCGGGAGCACCCTGAGCGCATCGCCCATGTTGGCGACTTCCGTGACCTTCATACCGGGCGGGACCTTTCCCGGATCGGTCGGAACCAGTGCGTGGGTGAAGCCCAGACGGTATGCCTCGGCCAGTCTCCGCTGGACCCCGGTGACCCTTCTGACCTCGCCCGCGAGACCCACCTCACCGATCGCCACCAGGTTCTTCGGCAGCGGTGTGTCGCTCGCGGCGCTGGCCAGGGCGAGCGCGATCGCGAGGTCCGCGGCCGGCTCGGTGAGCTTCACGCCGCCGACCGTGGCGCTGTAGATGTCCCGCTTGCCCAGCGAGCTGATCCGGCCGCGCTGCTCCAGGACGGCCAGCATCATCGACACCCGGGAGGTCTCGAGGCCCGAGGTGGTGCGTCGGGGCGAGGGGATCTGGGAATCGACGGTGAGCGCCTGTACCTCGGCGACCAGGGGGCGCTTGCCCTCCAGGGTGACGGTCAGGCAGGTGCCGGGCACGGGCTCGTCGCGGCGGGTGAGGAAGAGGCCCGAGGGGTCGGCGAGGCCGGTGATGCCCTCGTCGTGGAGCTCGAAGCAGCCGACCTCGTCGGTCGCCCCGTAGCGGTTCTTGACCCCGCGCACGAGCCGGAGCCGGGCATGCCGGTCCCCCTCGAAGGACAGCACCACGTCGACCAGGTGCTCCAGCAGCCGGGGCCCGGCGATCGCGCCGTCCTTCGTGACGTGGCCGACCAGCAGGGTCGCCATGCCGCGCTCCTTGGAGGCACGGATCAGCGCCCCGGCGACCTCGCGGACCTGCGCCATCCCGCCGGGCGCGCCCTCGATCTCGGGGGAGGCGACGGTCTGTACGGAGTCCAGGACGAGCAGGGAGGGCTTGACGGCGTCCAGATGGCCGAGGACAGCGGACAGATCGGTCTCGGCGGCCAGGTACAGGTGGTCGTTGATCGCCCGGATCCGGTCGGCACGCATCCTGACCTGGCTGGCGGACTCCTCGGCCGTGACGTACAAGGTGCGGTGCTCGTCGCTCGCGGCCTTGGCCGCCACGTCCAGCAGCAATGTGGACTTCCCCACGCCCGGCTCGCCCGCGAGCAGGACGACGGCACCGGGAACCAGCCCGCCCCCCAGCACCCGGTCCAGCTCGCCGACACCCGTCGAGCGGGCTGTGGCCTGGCGGCTGTCGACCTGGCCGATGGGGAGCGCGGCGGTGGAGACGCGACCGGCTGCCGTGGTGCGGACCGCAGGGGCGCCGCCGAACTCCTCGACCGTCCCCCACGCCTGGCACTCCGGGCAGCGGCCGAGCCACTTGGCGGTCGTCCAGCCGCATTCGGTGCAGCGGTAGGACGGCCGGTCCTTCGCGGATTTCGTACGGGCAGCCATGGCGCCACCGTATAGGTGGGGTCGGACAGTGCGGCCCGGCGCAGGGCGTGCGCGGGAGCGGCGCCCCGGCGGAGGGCGCGGAACTATGGGTTCCTGTCCCTTATTGAGCGATACGTTCACCCGTAAGGGTTAAAAGTGCTCAAGAGGTGCGAGTGCCATGCCCTGCCCTGCCTACGGTCGCAAGGTGACGAGCAGCAGGCTGGAGACCCCGACGAACACCCCCGGCGCACACCGGGCGCAGCACCGTGCGCCCCACTCCACGCCGAAGCAGCCGCCCGCCCGTTACGAGCCGCATCTCGACGGCCTGTTCACGTACTGCCTCTCCGTGCTCTGCGACCACGACGCCGCCACGGAGGCGCTCGGCGGCGTACTGGCGCTGGCCGAGCGGCAGAACGGCCGGTGCCCCACCGGCGAGGAGGAACGTAAAACCTGGCTGTACGCGCTGGCCAGGTGGATGTGCCTGCGCAGGCTCGGGGAGCAGAAGCAGGGCCGCCGGGCGCACCGCAGGCCCGACGGCCCGCAGGCGCGCAGGCAGCCGGCCAGGACGCAGGACGACCACCGCCCCGCCGTGCCGGCAGGCCACGCAGGACGGCGTACGCCCGCGACCGCGCACGCCCCGAAGACCACGTCCGCAACGCCCCTCGCGGCCTCCGCACCCCGGTCCGCCGCGTCGGCATCCGGGGCGCCCGCCGCGTCCGGGGAGAGCCCCGTGGCCGCCGAGGCGCACCGCCGCGAGCTGGCCCAGCTGGCCTGGCCCGAGGCGGCGGGCACCACCCCCGAACAGCGCGAGGCGCTGGAGCTCGCGGTGCGCCACCGGCTCACCCCGCGTGCGGTCGCCGCCGTCCTCGGGCTGGAACCTGCGACCGCCCGGGAACTGCTGGCCGCGGCGGCCTGCGAAGTGGAACGGACGAGGGCCGCCCTCGCCGTAGTCGAGAAGGGCAACTGCCCCGCGGTCGGCAGGCTCACCGATGACCACCGGGTGCTGCTCTCCGCCACCCTGCGCCGCGAGCTCGTACGGCATGTGGACGACTGCCCGAGCTGCCGGCGCGCGGCCGAGCGGGCCGGCGCCCAGGGCCCCTGGCCGGGGGCCGCGGTCACTGCCGTGGCCGCGCTGGCGGTCGTCGAGGCGCCGCGCCCCTCCGCCTATGTGGCGATGATGCAGGCTCAGAAGCATCAGAAGAATCGGTCCGCCACTCCCCGGTTCGACCGCACCGGCTTCCCGATGGACCCGAAGGACCACGCCGCCCGCCGGGACCGGCTGCGTTCCAGGGTGATGACGACGACGGTGGTCGCCACGGTCGTCGCCGCCCCCGTGATCGCCCTGTGGTCCGCCTACCGGGGCGCGCCGCTCACCGGCGAGGGGCGCGACGGTTCGGCGGTCACCGCGACCGAGGCGGACGACGGACACGGAAGCGACGACCCGTACGGCCACTACGAGAACGCGGGCAACGCGCGTCCCGAGCCCGGCCCCGACTTCACGGACGGGGGCGGCCTCCCGGACGTCTCGGCCGAGGTCATCAGCGTGGGCGCGGACCCGGCCCGGGGCGGGGGAGGGGCAGGCGCGGGCCGCCTCACCGTCGAGGCCCGCTCGTCCGGCGGCACGACGACGATCACGCTCATCGCGTCGAAGGCGGGACCGGTCGTCTGGTCGGCCGGCACAGGCCAGTCGTGGCTGCGCCTGAGCACCACGTCGGGAACGCTCGCGGCGGGCGACAGCATCACGATCCGCGTACTCGTGGACCACGCGCGCGAACCCGCCGGGTACTGGACGGCACGGATCGCCGTCGCCCCCTCGGGGTCGGTCGTGGCCATGCACGGGTACGGGCGGCGGGCACCCACCGACGCGCCGCGGCCACCCCTGCCGAGCGGGCCGGCCCGTCCGCACCCGCCCGTTCCGGAGGAACCGTCGCCGTCCTCACCGGATCCCGATCCGACACCCACGCCGACACCCGACCCGACGGACAGCACCCCGCCGCCGACGGAACCGACCAGCCCGTCCCCGGACCCGACGGGCTCCCCGGACCCGAGCGACCCGGGCAAGGGCCCGAGCATCCCGCCGGCGGCGGACTGACGGGCCCGTGGCCCGGGAGTTACGTGGGGTCCGCCGGGTGGGGAGCCATGGGCAGCAGCGAGGAGAGCCGCTCCTCGCACAGCTCGACCAGCCGGTCGTACGCCTCCTTGCCCATCAGCTCCGTGAGCTCCGGCCGGTACGACACGTACACGGGCTCCCCGGCACCGTGCGCCGACGTCGCCGAGGTGCACCACCAGTGCAGGTCGTGCCCGCCCGGCCCCCAGCCCCGCCGGTCGTACTCACCGATCGACACCTGGAGCACCCGCGTGTCGTCGGGCCGGTCGATCCAGTCGTACGTCCGCCGGACCGGCAGCTGCCAGCACACGTCCGGTTTGGTCTCCAGGGGCTCCTTGCCCTCCCGCAGCGCCAGGATGTGCAGGGAGCAGCCGGCCCCCGCGGCAAAGCCGGGACGGTTCTGGAAGATGCAGGAACCCTCCCAGCGCCGCGTCTGGCGCTCGCCGTCGTCATCGGTCTGGACCCAGCCCGACTCCGTACCCACGTCGTGGAACTGCCACAGCTCCGGGGTGAGCCGCGCCACGTGCCCGGCCACCCGCTTCTCGTCGTCCTCGTCCGAGAAGTGGGCACCCAGGGTGCAGCACCCGTCGTCCGCGCGACCGGCCTGGATGCCCTGGCAGCCACTGCCGAAGATGCAGGTCCACCTGGACGTCAGCCAGGTCAGGTCACAGCGGAAGACCTGCTCGTCGTCGGCGGGGTCCGGGAACTCCACCCACGCCCGCGCGAAGTCGATCCCCGTCTCGTCGGGCCCGTGGGGCCCCTCTGTCTGCGGCTGCTGCATCTCCTGCTTCGTCTTCTGCTTCTTCGTGACTTTGCCCGGCTTCGCCTTTTTCGTCTTTGGCACGCGCCCAGAGTAAGACCGACCGGCGCATGGGTGGGGCGCAGCGGCACGGGATGCGCCGGTCCGTTGCCCTTTGCAGCCGCAGTAGCGTTCTGCGTATGAGACTCGGAGTCCTCGACGTGGGGTCGAACACGGTTCATCTGCTGGTGGTCGACGCGCACCCCGGCGCCCGCCCGCTGCCCGCGCACTCGCACAAGGCGGAGCTGCGGCTGGCCGAGCTCCTCGAAGGGGACGGGGCGATCGGCCCGCTCGGTGTCGACCGGCTGGTGACGACGATCGCCGATGCGCTCCAGGCCGCCGAGGACAAGGGCTGCGAGGACGTGCTGGCGTTCGCCACCTCCGCGGTGCGGGAGGCGAGCAACGCCGACAAGGTGCTCGCCCGGGTGCGTGACGAGACGGGCGTCGACCTCGCCGTCCTCAGCGGCACGGAGGAGGCACGCCTCACCTTCCTCGCCGCCCGGCGCTGGTTCGGCTGGTCGGCGGGCAAGCTGCTGCTCCTGGACATCGGCGGTGGTTCGCTGGAGGTCGCGTACGGCATGGACGAGGAGCCGGACGCGGCCGTGTCGCTTCCCCTGGGCGCGGGCCGCCTCACGGCCGGCTGGCTGGCCGGCGATCCGCCGGAGCCGGCACAGGTGAAAGAGCTGCGCCGCCACGTACGGGCGCGGATCGCCCGCAGCGTCGGCGAGTTCACCCGCTTCGGCCGCCCCGACCACGTCGTGGCCACGTCCAAGACCTTCAAACAGCTCGCCAGGATCGCGGGCGCCGCACGCTCCACCGAGGGCCAGTACGTGCAGCGCACCCTCAGCCGCAAGGCCCTGGAGGAGTGGGTGCCGAAGCTGGCCGGGATGACGGTGGAGGAGCGCGGGAACCTGCCCGGTGTCTCCGAGGGCCGGTCCGCCCAGCTGCTGGCCGGCGCGCTGGTCGCGGAGGGGGCGATGGACCTTTTGGGCGTCGAGGACCTGGAGATCTGCCCCTGGGCCCTGCGCGAGGGTGTGATCCTGCGCCGCCTGGACCACCTGACGTCCACCGAGGACGTGGCCCTGAACTGACGGACCGCCCACGGGCGTGTCACGTCATGGCCCTTCTCACTTTCCGCCGGACCCTCTCGGCGACGCGTACCGCTGCCCGTACGCTGTCTGCGTGGCAGAACCAGTGGTGCGCATCCCGGATGCGAAGGTCGCCCTGTCGACGGCCTCGGTCTATCCGGAGTCGACGGCGACGGCCTTCGAGATCGCCGCGCGCCTCGGGTACGACGGCGTCGAGGTCATGGTCTGGACCGACCCCGTCAGCCAGGACATCGAGGCCCTGCGCCGGCTCTCGGACTACCACCGGATGCCGATACTGGCCGTTCACGCCCCCTGTCTGCTGATCACGCAGCGGGTCTGGTCCACCGATCCCTGGGTCAAGCTCCAGCGGGCGCGCGCCGCGGCGGAGAAGCTCGGTGCGTCGACCGTCGTCGTCCATCCGCCGTTCCGCTGGCAGCGGCAGTACGCGCGCGACTTCGTCACCGGGATCTGGCGGATGGCGGACGAGACCGACGTCCGGTTCGCCGTCGAGAACATGTACCCGTGGCGCTACCGGGACCGGGAGATGCTCGCGTACGCCCCCGACTGGGACGTCACCAACGACGACTACCGGCACTTCACCGTCGACCTGTCGCACACCTCCACGGCGCGTACGGACGGCATGGCGATGGTCGACCGGATGGGCGACCGGCTGGCCCACGTCCACCTGGCCGACGGCAAGGGCTCCGGCAAGGACGAGCACCTGGTGCCCGGCCGGGGCGACCAGCCCTGTGCCGAACTGCTGGAGCGGCTGGCCCGTACGGGCTTCGACGGCCATGTCGTCATCGAGGTCAACACGCGCCGCGCGATGTCCACCGCCGAACGCGAGGCCGACCTGGCCGAGGCGCTCGCCTTCACCCGGCTGCACCTCGCCTCCTCCGCGCAGGTGCCGCGCCCGTGACCCCGGGCGCCGAAGCACCGGGCCCCAGGCGCCGCGGCCGCCCCGCCCGCACCACGGCGACGACCGGCCCCGACGCGCGCACCCGCATCCTGGAGGCCGCCCGCACCGAGTTCGCGGAACGCGGTTACGACAAGACGTCGGTCCGCGGCATCGCGAAGGCGGCGGGCGTGGACGCCGCCCTGGTCCACCATTACTTCGGCACGAAGGACGAGGTCTTCGCCGCCGCGATCGAGCTCTCCTTCGAGCCCGCCCTGGTGATCCCTGCCATCCTGGGCAGTGACAAGGACGGCCTGGGGGAGCGGCTGGCCCGCTACTTCATCGCGGTCTGGGAGAACCCGGTGTCCAGGACCCCGCTGCTGGCGGTCATGCGGTCGGCCCTGACCCACGAGGCGGCGGCGAACGTGCTGCGCGGCTTCGTGCTGCGGCGCCTGCTGGGCCGGATCGCGGAACAGCTGGACGTACCCGACCCGACCTTCCGTGCGGAGCTCGCGGCCTCGCACATGGTGGGCATCGCGATGCTGCGGTACGTGCTCCGGGCGGAGCCCCTGGCGTCGGCGGACCCGGAGAAGATCATCGCGATGGTGGCCCCCACCCTGCAGCGCTACCTGACGGACGACACAGCTCAGGGCGCCCCGGGCGAACCGAGCCCCTCCCGCGATTGAGGAGCGGGGCCCGGGGGCGGCCGCGCCCCCGCCCAGCCCCTGAGCACCCAGTCCCGCATTCCGGACACCCCGTCCAGATCCTGGCACCACAGGCGTACGCTCGAAACCAGTCTTTTCTGTCGAAGGAGCGAGAGACGATGCCGCAGCTGAGGTCCCGCACAGTCACCCACGGTCGCAACATGGCGGGCGCCCGCGCCCTTATGCGGGCCTCGGGCGTAGCGAGCGAGGACATCGGCAAGCCGATCATCGCGGTCGCCAACTCGTTCACCGAGTTCGTCCCCGGCCACACCCACCTCGCTCCGGTCGGCCGGATCGTCTCCGACGCGATCAAGGCGGCGGGCGCG
The DNA here is from genome assembly GCF_040630635.1 of Streptomyces sp. NPDC005761. Lineage (NCBI taxonomy): Bacteria > Bacillati > Actinomycetota > Actinomycetes > Kitasatosporales > Streptomycetaceae > Streptomyces > Streptomyces sp. NPDC005761. The sequence goes on from NZ_JBEXXX010000008.1 coordinate 235,595, forward strand.
GTCCCCCGCGAGTTCAACACGATCGCGGTGGACGACGGCATCGCGATGGGCCACGGCGGCATGCTCTACAGCCTGCCCTCCCGCGACCTCATCGCCGACAGCGTGGAGTACATGGTCGAGGCGCACTGCGCCGACGCGCTGATCTGCATCTCGAACTGCGACAAGATCACCCCCGGCATGCTGATGGCCGCGATGCGCCTCAACATCCCCACGGTCTTCGTCTCCGGCGGTCCGATGGAGGCCGGCAAGGCCACCCTCGTCGACGGCACGGTCCGCAAGCTCGACCTGGTCAACGCGATCAGCGACGCGGTCGACGAGAGCATCTCCGACGAGGACATCCTCCGCATCGAGGAGAACGCCTGCCCCACCTGTGGCAGCTGTTCCGGCATGTTCACCGCCAACTCGATGAACTGCCTGACCGAGGTCCTCGGCCTCTCCCTCCCCGGCAACGGCTCCGTCCTCGCCACCCACACGGCCCGCAAGGCGCTGTACGAGGACGCGGGCCGGACGGTCGTCGAGATCACCAAGCGCTACTACGAGCAGGACGACGAGACGGTCCTGCCGCGCTCCATCGGCACCCGCGCCGCGTTCGACAACGCCATGGCGCTGGACATCGCGATGGGCGGTTCGACCAACACGATCCTGCACCTGCTGGCCGCCGCCGAGGAGGCGGAGCTGGCGTACGACCTCGACGACATCAACGAGGTCTCCCGCCGGGTCCCGTGTCTCTCCAAGGTCGCCCCCAACGTGGCCCCCGGTGGCACGTACTACATGGAGGACGTCCACCGGGCCGGCGGCATCCCCGCCCTCCTCGGTGAGCTCCACCGCGGTGGTCATCTCAACGAGGACGTGCACTCGGTGCACTCCGACACGCTGGCCGAGTGGCTCAAGAACTGGGACGTCCGCGGCGGCTCGCCGTCCCCCGAGGCCGTCGAGCTGTGGCACGCGGCCCCCGGCTGCGTCCGTTCCGCGACCGCCTTCTCGCAGTCCGAGCGCTGGGACACCCTCGACCTGGACGCGGCCGGCGGCTGCATCCGTGACGTGGAGCACGCGTACTCCAAGGACGGCGGCCTCGCGGTCCTCAAGGGCAACATCGCCGTGGACGGCTGCGTCGTGAAGACGGCCGGCGTCGACGAGTCGATCTGGACCTTCGAGGGTCCGGCGGTCGTCTGCGAGTCGCAGGAGGAGGCCGTCGACAAGATTCTCCGCAAGGAGATCACGCACGGCGACGTCGTCGTCATCCGTTACGAGGGCCCGCGCGGCGGCCCCGGCATGCAGGAGATGCTCTATCCCACGTCCTTCCTCAAGGGCCGCGGACTCGGCAAGACCTGCGCGCTGATCACCGACGGCCGCTTCTCGGGCGGCACCTCGGGCCTGTCCATCGGTCACGCCTCGCCCGAGGCGGCGTCCGGCGGCACGATCGCGCTCGTGGAGGACGGCGACCGGATCCGGATCGACATCCCGAACCGTTCGATCGAGCTCCTCGTCGCCGACGACGAGCTGGCCACCCGCCGCGAGGCGCTGAACGGCGTGTACGCGCCGAAGAACCGCGAGCGCAAGGTCTCGGCGGCCCTGCGCGCCTACGCGGCCATGGCGACGAGCGCGGACCGCGGCGCCGTCCGGGACGTCTCCAAGCTGGGCTGATCCGCCGGCCCCTCTCGGCCGAGCCACCCGCGCCCGGCCCCTCCCCGGAGGGGCCGGGCGCGGCGCGTGGGGCGTCGATCGACTCCTCGCGGCATCTGGGAGCCGTGGGCGCAGGCAGCCACAGGTCCCGACCGCCTGCGCCTGTCCGGCCGCCAGGGACGGCCACGACGGCGAGGGGGAGGCCGAGGACCAGCGGACGTACCCCGTTCCTCATTCGGCACAGTCCGGACGGTGGGGACGCCGGTATGGACCGGGGCCTTGTGGGCCGTCCACCGTGTGGCCGATCGTCGTGTCCATGGGAATGCTGACGACCTGCCTGGTCTCGCTGGCCGGGGTGAACATCATCCTGGGTGCGGCCCGGTGGTGGCGGCGCTCGGTGGAGTCCCGGATGGTCCGGCAGGTGCGGGCCTGGCCGGGGCTCGACACGTACCACGCGGACCTGCTGAGCGCCGCCGAGCCGTTGTGCTCGACCGACCACCAACCCGACGCCCTGGCGCGCAACGCCTCGCGCGCGGCCGAGGTGGCCGTCCGACTGCTGCGTCGGGACGGCCTGCTCCGCGGGCACAGCCTGGAGTTGGCCGAGACCGCAGCCGAGCCCGCGCACCCGGTCACCGCGGCCGCGTTCCGCGCCATCGCCCTGCACCCGGGTGCCACCCGCCCACGGCTCGGCGACATCGGCCGCGACCCCGGATTCCGGTCCGCCGTCCGCGCCCACCTGAAGGAACTCTTCACCCACGCCCCGGCCACCCGCCGGCACCTGGGCACCACGATCAGAGGCCTGGCCCTCCGGGCGTACGCCCTCGGCGCGGCAGCTCCTGCCGTCCACGCCTACCTCCTGCTCCGCCGCGCCGCCCCCACCGACCCCGACATCGTGAAGGGCTCCTTCTTGCTGGCCTCCCTCGTCTTCGTGGCGGCCCTGGCCGTGATCACAGCCCAGGCCGGCAACATCTGGCACCCCCTCCAGGAGCCGGAGATCCCCCTCGCCCTCGAGGAACCGGGGCCACGGGGCGACGACCCCGCGGCCCCGGGTGACGGCGACCCGGAGGCGGTACGCCGCGACTGCACCTGACGGGACTGCGGCGCACCGCGGCCGGCGGGAACGGCCAGCCGCGCACGGCTGGCAGGGCCGGACCGCTTTGCGCCCTGGGATACTCGATCCCGTGACCGAGAACAGCGACATCCCCGACGGCACGGCTTCCGGCACCATCGAGTCGGGCGCGACGCCCACCGGCGCCCCCGCGACGGCCCCCGGCCCGCAGCCCGAGCCCATCCGCTTCTTCGGCACGACCTGGGTCGCCCACGACGGCAACTACGGGTTCCGCCGCCTGGGCGCGGGCATGGGTTCACTCGCCGCCGCGGTCGCCTCCTGCTTCGTGCTGCGCTTCGCCTACCAGGGCCTGGAGATCGCCGACGTCGGCAGCCTCGTCGGCGTGCTGGTTGTCGTGATGTTCGCCATCTGCAGCGCCGTCGCCTTCCGCAGGACGTGGGAGGGCTTCGGCCGCCGCCCCGCCGACCCGGGCCGCGAGGACGCGCTGCGCGGCCTCAAGACCATCGGCTTCATCGGCTCGCTCCTCGCGTACTTCTTCCGTACGTTCACCGAGGCACCGGGCGAGAAGCTCCGGCGTGCGGAGTACGAGGCAGCCCAGGTCAGGTTCGCGAAGCGCCGCTCGTCCCGCACCGGCAACCCGGCAGCCCGTAGGACGGCCAAGTCGAAGAAGGCCCGCCGCAAGTAGGCCCGGCGGGGCCACGATGCCCCATGACTGCCACCGGCTCCCCGCACCACACCCCGCGCCCCTCCCGCGCCCTGTTCTTCGACCGGGCGGCTGCCCAGTACGCCGCCGCCCGCCCGGCCACCCGTCCGCCGTCCTGTTCGACGCCGTGGAGGAGCTCGCCGACCGCTCCCCGCGCGGTGCCCGCACGATCGACGTGGGTGCGGGCGCCGGCATCTCCACCCGCCGCCTCCACGACCGCGGCGCCCATGTCGTCGCCGCGGAGCCGGGGCCGGGCCTGGCTGCCGAACTCCACCGCGCCCTGCCGCACATCCCGCCGGCGCGGGGCGACGGCAGCGGCCTCCCCTTCGCCGACCTGATCACGTACGCCCAGTCCTGGCACTGGACCGACCCCGGGCGCTCCACCCCCGAGGCCCGGCGCGTCCTGCGGCCGGGCGGCGCGCTCGCCCTCCGGTGGTACGTCTCCGACCACTGGGTCCCGTGGGCGGCGGCCCAGGACACCCGGCTGCGCCGCTCCCTTGGCGTCGGGACGGGCGTCGAGGACACGAGTGCCCACGGCTGACCGGTCCGCCACCGGGATCCGCCGACCGAACTCCCCTTCGTGCGCCGCCGCGTCCTCCGGACCCGGCGCGTCCTACCTCGCCACCCACTCCGCCTTCCTGGTCCTCGGGGCGGAGCCCACCCGACGCTTCGTCGACGGGGAGCGCGAGCACCTCGCACCGCTCTTCCCGGACGGCACGGCCGAGGAGGCCTGCGTCGTCGGCCCGAACGTCGCCTTCCGCCGCAGACCGGTCCTTCCCTGCGGCGGTCCCTTGACGGGGGCGCCCCGCCGGGATCAATATTCATCACATGATGAATTCTCCGGGCGCCGCCATCGAGGCCCGCGACCTCACCGTCGTACGAGGCAGCCGCACCGTCCTCAAAGGCCTCGACTTCACCGTCGGACCCGGCAGGATCACCGGCCTCCTCGGCCCCTCCGGCTGCGGCAAATCCACCCTCATGCGGGCCGTCGTCGGCACCCAGGCCAAAGTGACCGGCACGCTCGACGTCCTCGGCAGTCCGGCAGGGCACCCCACCCTGCGCCCACGGATCGGGTACGTCACCCAGGCCCCGTCCGTCTACACCGACCTCACCGTCCGGCAGAACCTCGACTACTTCGCGGCGATTCTCCAGCCGGGCCGCCGCCACCGGGACTCCCGCCGCGCGGCCGTCGCCCGAGCCGTCGCCGAGGTCGACCTGTCCAGCCACGCCGACAACCTCGCCGGCACCCTCTCGGGCGGCCAGCGAACCCGCGTCTCCCTCGCCGTGGCGCTGCTCGGCACCCCCGAACTCCTCGTCCTGGACGAGCCCACCGTCGGCCTCGACCCGGTGCTGAGACGCGACCTCTGGGACCTCTTCCACAGCCTCGCCGCCGACCACGGCACGACCCTGCTGGTCTCCTCCCACGTCATGGACGAGGCCGAGCGCTGCCACCGGCTGCTCCTCATGCGCGAAGGCGAGATCCTCGCCGACGACACCCCCGAGGCGCTGCGCAGGGGAGCCGGCACCGACACCGTCGAAGAAGCCTTCCTCCACCTGGTCGACGCGGCCGCCACCCGTCAGGAGAACGCCCGATGAGCACGACGACCCACAGCGCCCCGCCCCTGAGCGCCGCCCGCACCCTCGCCACCGCAGGCCGCGTCCTGCGCCAGCTGACCCACGACCCGCGCACGATCGCACTCCTGCTGCTGATCCCGGTACTGATGATCACGCTGCTGCGGTACGTGTTCGACGGAAGCCCTCGGACCTTCGACTCCATCGGTGCCTCGCTCCTCGGGATCTTCCCGCTGATCACGATGTTCCTGGTGACCTCGATCGCCACCCTGCGCGAACGCACCTCGGGCACCTTGGAGCGACTCCTCGCCATGCCGCTCGGCAAGGGCGACCTGATCGCCGGCTACGCCCTCGCCTTCGGCGCCGTCGCCATCGTCCAGTCACTCCTGGCCACGGCCCTCTCGGTCTGGGCGCTCGGCCTGGACGTCACCGGATCTCCGTGGCTGCTGCTCCTGGTGGCCCTGCTCGACGCCCTCCTCGGCACGGCGCTCGGCCTGTTCGTCTCCGCCTTCGCGGCCTCCGAGTTCCAGGCCGTCCAGTTCATGCCGGCCGTGATCTTCCCGCAGCTCCTGCTCTGCGGACTCTTCATCGCCCGGGACCGGATGGCCCCCGCCCTCGAAGCGATCTCGGACGTGCTGCCCATGTCGTACGCCGTCGACGGCATGAACGAGGTCCTCCACCACACCGCCGTCACCGGCGACTTCATCCGCGACATCGCGATCGTGGCCGGCTGCGCCCTCCTGGTGCTCGCCCTCGGCGCAGCCACCCTCCGCCGCCGCACCGCCTGACGGGCCGGTGCGAGGATGGCGCCACGAGAACAGTGAGCACCGCCCGGAGGGTGAAGCGCATGACCCAGACAGTTGCAGTCCTCGGCACCGGCAAGATCGGCGAGGCCCTGCTCAGCGGCATGATCCGGGCCGGATGGCGCCCGGGAAACCTGCTGGTCACCACCCGCCGCTCCGAGCGGGCCGCAGAGCTCCACGACCGCTACGGCGTCGACGCGGTCACCAACGCCGAAGCCGCCAAGCGCGCCGACATCCTCATCCTCGCGGTCAAGCCCCAGGACATGGGCCGCCTGCTGGACGAGCTCTCCGCGCACACCACGCCCGACCGCCTGGTCATCAGCGCCGCGGCCGGCATCACGACCGCGTTCATCGAGGAGCGCCTCGCCGCGGGCACCCCGGTGGTCCGGGTCATGCCGAACACCCCCGTCCTGGTCGACGAGGGCATGTCCGTCATCTCCGCGGGCAGCCACGCCACCACCGCACACCTCGCCACCGCCGAAGCGATCTTCGGCGGGGTGGGCAAGACCCTGCGCGTCCCGGAGTCCCAGCAGGACGCGGCCACCGCCCTCTCCGGCTCCGGCCCCGCCTACTTCTACTTCCTCGTCGAGGCGATGACGGACGCGGGCATCCTGCTGGGCCTGCCCCGCGCCCAGGCCCACGACCTCATCGTGCAGGCCGCCATCGGCGCCGCCGTGATGCTCCGCGACAGCGGCGAGCACCCGGTCAAGCTCCGCGAGGCCGTGACCAGCCCGGCCGGCACCACCATCAGCGCCATCCGTGAACTGGAGAACCACGGTGTCCGGGCCGCTCTCATCGCGGCCCTCGAAGCCGCCCGCGACCGCAGCCGCGAACTCGCCTCCGGCAATGGCTGAGCCACCGCCCGGGTGGGGGCCACCCCACCAGGGCCCTACGCTGCGGCGGCGATCAGCTCCGCACTGCGCACCACCTTCGCGAAGCCACCGCCGTGCAGCGACACGGCGGTGGCCCGAGCCAGTTCCTGCGCACCGAGCGTCCACCCCCAGGGACCCGTCCCGTCGAAGGTGTACGTCGCGTCGAGCGCGAAGAACACCTCGTACCCCAGGTTTCCCGCCATCCGCGCCGTCGTCTCCGCGCACATATTGGTCTGGATCCCGGCCACCACGATCTGCCGCACCCCGGCGCCGCCCAGCCACGCGCCCAGATCCGGGGTCCCGTAGAACGCCGAATTCACACTCTTCGTCAGAAACAGCTCGGGCCCGCTGCCCTTCCCACGCCGCTCCTCCACGTACGGCTTGAAGTCGTTGCCGGGATACCCCACCCGCAACGGCGAATCCGGCTTGGGCGAGTCATGCCGCACGAAGACGACCGGCCGCCCACTCGACTGCCAGGCATCGATCAGCCCGGCGATGTTCCGGTCCGCCCCGGGATTGTTCCGCGGCCCCCAGTACGCCTCCTCCTCGAAACCCTGCTGTACGTCCACCACGACCAGTGCTGCGTTCTCCGCGATCTCCATGGCTACGATCCTGCCGCCCGTCCGCGCGGCCGCCCAGAGGTCGAAAAGCCATCGACCGATGCTTTACTGCCACCATGCCCATGACCGAGGCCGCCGGCCACTCCCCCTCCCGGATCGCCCTCGTCTCCTTTCCCGGGGTCCGGGCGTTCGACGTCTCCGTCATCACGGAGGTGTGGGGCGTGGACCGCACGGACCGCGGAGTCCCGCCCTTCGTCCTGCGCCGCACCGCGGCCACCGACGCCCCCATCCCGTTGCGCGGTGGTCTCTCCCTGACCCCCGACCGCACGCTGAGCTGGCTGGCTCGGGCGGATCTGATCGTCGTCCCGGGGCTCGACGACCATGTGACACAGGCCCCCGCGCCGGTCCTCGAAGCCCTGCGCCGGGCCCATGCCCGGGCCACGCCGATCGCCGCCCTCTGCGGAGGCGCCTTCACCCTGGCCCAGGCGGGCCTGCTGGACGGCCGCCGGGCAGTCACCCACTGGAACCTCACCGACCTCCTGCGCAGCCTCCACCCCGCCGTGACCGTCGTACCGGACGCACTGTTCGTCCACGACGACAACCTCTGGACGTCGGCCGGCACCGCGGCCGGCATCGACCTCTGCCTCCATCTCGTACGGACGACCCAGGGCGCCGAGGCGGCGGCGACGATCGCGCGCTCGATGGTCACGGCTCCCTTCCGCACCGGAACGCAGGCTCAGTTCATCGAGCACCCCACGCCGCACACGGACCGCGGCGCCGACGCGCTCGCCGATGTCCGAGCCTTTGCCCTGACCCGTTTGGCGGAGCCGCACACGGTGGCGGAGCTGGCCGACCGGGCCGGCATGTCACCCCGCTCCTTCGCACGCCACTTCCAGGCGAGCACCGGCACCACTCCGTTGCGCTGGCTGATCACCCAGCGCATCGCCGCAGCTCAGAAGCTGCTGGAGCGCACCGACCTCCCGCTGCCCGAGGTGGCGCGCCGCACGGGCTTCGGCAGTGACATCACCATGCGCCAGCACTTCGCGGCCCACCTGGGCACCAGTCCCCGCGACTACCGCCTGGCCTTCGCCCGCACCCCGACGAGGACCGGGGTTGACACGCCCCCTCGGCGTCCGTAGTGTGCTCCGAGTTGTCCGACGTGAGCGCCGACTCCGGTCGGTCCCCGGACAGCCATTCCGCAGTAACCACAACGAGCGAGCGACAGTTGTCGCCTGCCTCTGCGTGCGCATTCGCGAAATGAGGAATCGGCGTTCGAAGGAACGTCACCCCGATTAGCGTCGAGGCCCCGGATTCCGCTAACGTCTCACTCGTCGGAACGGCCCAACAGCCGGGATGACAAGCCCCGCTGACTGGGAATCAGGCCCGAAAGGATCTGATAGAGTCGGACTCGCCGGAAAGGGAAAGCGCGAAAGCGAAGAACTGGAAAGCGAAAATGCAAGGCCCGCTTCGACCGGGAATCGGACGCGAAAGAGTCTGATAGAGTCGGAAACGCAAGACCGAAGGGAAGCGCCCGGAGGAAAGCCCGAGAGGGTGAGTACAAAGGAAGCGTCCGTTCCTTG